>NZ_JAAHIE010000445.1:0-6227 GCF_010671945.1 Moorena sp. SIO4E2 | reverse complement strand
CTGGAAGAACTGGGAGAGTGTTTGGCTGAAATTAGCGATCGCATTAGCCAAATTGAAACCCTCGGTGTTTGCTTGATTGCCACAGAGCAATCTTACAATTCTGCTCAGCTAACGGATGCTACCAACTACACTACAATTCGCGCTAGCTTACTGAAACTAATACACGAAATCCAGCAGGAAGTCAACAGCCGCCGCCTTCGGCAAGGACATGCTCGTAATCGCCTCAAAGCCTTACCTCCACCAGGAAAAGCCCCCTATGGCTATCGGCGGGGCAAAGACCGCTATCTAATTGACCGCAGTACTGCACCGGTGGTTAAGGATTTTTTTGAACAGTTTCTGCTTTATGGTTCCTTGCGGGGTGCAGTACGGTATTTAGAGCAAAAATATGGTAAACGGATTTCCGTGACTACCGGGCGTCGTTGGCTAACAAATCCGGTTTATCGGGGAGACCTTGGCTATCAAAAAAATGGTCAGGTCATTTCCGATACCCATAGCGCCATTTTGAATCGCGAAGAAGCCGCACAGATTGACCGACTGCTCAGGCGCAACCGACAATTACCTCCTCGTACCGCCAGTGCTCCCCGTTCTTTGGCCGGGTTAGTGGTTTGTGAGGAATGCCAGTCGGGGATGACCGTTGTTAGTGTTACTCAATATCGTAAAAACAAACAATATCTCTACCTACGTCCGATTCATTGTCCTAAGCATCCAAAATGCCGTGCTATTAGTTATGAACAGGTTTTGGAGCAAACTATTCAACTGATATGTCAGGAATTACCCCGTGCTGTTGCTGCTATGAATGCTCCCAGCTTGGATGGGGTGAAGGAATCCCTTAAGGGGAAAATTACTCAAAAAAAGGATAATTTAGAGCAACTACCTCTGTTAACCTCTAGTGGGGTGCTTGATCAAGACACTGCTGATTTACGAGCATACAAACTACGCACAGAAATTTCCCAATTACAGCAGCAGCTAGCTGCTTTGCCGCCAGTGAATTTAAAAGCGATCGCTCAGACAGTATCCATTCCTCAATTCTGGATTGATTTATCAGAATCAGAGCGTCGGTTTTACTTTCGGGAGTTTATTCAAAAAATTGAAATCCTGCGTCAGGTAAAAGAATTGCAGCTGCAACTTGTGTTTATTTTTTAAGTAAGCTATCAGCTATCAGCGTGTCGCGTATCAGCGTGTCGCGTATCAGCTATCAGCGTGTCGCGTATCAGCTCTCAGCTATCAGCTCTCAGCTATCAGCTCTCAGCTATCAGCTATCAGCGTGTCGCGTATCAGCTATCAGCGTGTCGCGTATCAGCTATCAGCCAAAGGCCATGCTTGGCCTTTGGCCACGCTGTGCGAACGCGAATGGCTGACGGCTGACCGCTGACCGCACCTCAAGTAGCCTGCGCATAGCGCATATGCTTACTTTTTTAGGGTTGATCTTTTAGCCTAATATTGTCTAGTTTTTAGACTATAATTTGCCCAGCAATGGTGCTACTGATAGCTTGCAACTCAAGATATCATCAGTTGTACGCACCGACACATTACTCTTAGTTTAAGTAACGCCGTTTGGGATACTCTTAAACCGTAATCAATCGGGATAAACCCGGATATAACGGTCAAGGTGCAATTTATTGTTGTCCAAGTGAGGAGTGGTCATGCAGTAATTGGAGTTGAACCTTCCACTCGTCTATTTAGACATTCCTGGCATCCCGGCCAGGAGTTTCTTGAAAGCCTGAGTTTTAGTATGCTTAGAATCAAGCCATCCCAGCTCGACTGCGTCAACTAAACTCAGTCCCATGCCCTTCAAAAAACGCGCGGTACGACGCAATAATAAGGTCTGAACCTCAGTTCTCGAAGAGTACCGAGAAATCTCGAAGTCTGTACCTCTAGCAAGGATGTTCTTCGCCGCATTATGGTCAGCCTGCAACACGACCCCATCAAATCCGGTAAAATAGTCCCCAGTCCTTTTCCCTAGTAGGGTTCCATTCCTGGAGTCAATTTGCGACGTGTAACTAGGCTGAACTTCTGTAACAACCGAACCAGTCCAATCAGCCCATTTTTGTAACGAATCTCGCATGACTCCTTTTGTCCAGCTATTGAGTTGACGAGACATGGCCTTGGACTGGCGTTTATTCTTAATTGGTTGTGTTAAATCTTCTGCAAAAACCTTTAAGGATCTTTCTCCAAACAAAGACTTAGAAGCCTTACCAATCACTGATAATATCTCAGCCTGGTCTTTCCTGTATCGACGGTTCTCTGTTTTCCGGGAAAGGTTGCTTTCAAGCATTATAGCCGACTTGGCTGGGTCTATTTTTTCTAGTTTCCTGGAGAGTGCCCAGAGTTTGCCTCTGTTTCGATTTTTAGAACAGATTCGATTTGATTTTTCAGAAAGTAGACTACCTAGCCCTTTGCCATGAGCTGTTCCTTCCGAATCATAATAAGCCTCGGTATAACCCTTGTCTACTCCTACTGGAGTACGAGCAACCGGAGTCTTTACTTCTCTGTAATTTACTAGGAAATGAATCTCAAAACGCTGATTTAACTTGTTATAAATCAGTCGAATCTGGCCTTTGATCTTCCTGTTAGACCTGACTAGTATTTTATTCCTCTTTCCCCGTCTAAGACCAGCCAGCTCTAGCTGAGCGACATTTCGAGAGACGCGCTTACATTTATATCCTCCTTGTTGATAGACAATTTGATTATCTACCCAAGAATGTCCTCTTTGATATTCTTTTCTAACTAGCCTGTGGAGAAGTGGGTCTTCAATAAAAGCCAGGGTTTTAAGTTGTAGGCAAAGCTCTTTTCTGTTTTTTTGATTCTCTTTTCCAGGAAACCTTTTGTATACCTTCTTTACTACAGCCTCTGTACAAGCCGCCTGGCTCGCTGAGATAGCTTTTGCTACATCATTAACAGTCCACTCCATTAACTTGGAAGGTAGCCCCAGCGACTCAGGAGTCCTAAAGTCCCTAACCTCTGGATAAGACTTTTTCCAGTCAATTCCCCAATGGCTAATACTACCTAGTTTATTGTAAGATTCAGACCTGACAATGCCCAACTTCTTCATAGTAGAAAACAACTCGGCCTGTACCGACTTCGTCATTCCAATAATTGGAACAACTTGAGTCGATATCTGCTTTGTTACTCCTGCATTCTTGGGCATTGTCAAATTCTGAATCTACAGGTCCATCTTATCATGGTTTGTCGGAAGTGTTTAGTTCTTTTACGGTAAGCTTAATTTCTTTTTCGTAGCGACGAAGAAAGTAGAGCTTAGAACTGAAACAATGCATTATTGACATGAAGTCATCCATAAGCTCCTGCTGGGGGGTCTTGTAGGTGTTGTTGAGTACTACTATTTTACAGTCGTGTAAAGAGCAAAACCATTCCACAAAATCAAAACCAAAACGACACCACCTATCTTTGTGAGCTACAACGATGGTTTTCATCTCAGCTCCTGCCACCTTCTCCATCAATTTGATCAACTTGCGCCCCTTGAAATTCAACCCAGAGCCGTACTCTGAATAACACCTACAGTTTGGGTAGTTTCTACCCAGGTAATCAATCTCAGAGGTTAGATCGTCGGACTCAGAACGAGTAGAAACTCTGGCGTATAGGACAACAGAACTTTAATCCTCTCCCTCTATTAGTTTTTCAATAGAACTAGCCAAATAACGTCGGTGTCCGCCGGGAGACTTTATACACTCTATTTTTCCTGCTTCTGCCCACCTAGCTAACGTCCTAGTGTTGTAACCAGATTTTTTCTGAGCCTCGACTGGGGTAATATACATAGCAGACTGTCCATTTGATCCTATTATCTCCTATTTTATACTTATTTTAAAGGGTTTAACTGATGGGCGAGGCATCCTGTAAAGTTATCCAAAGATTAATTACATTAGCTTTCACTAAGCTAGTCCTGCTCAGGAATTTTTGTAAAATTAAATACAGAAAATAGTTAAAGTTTACCCATTGTCTGGGAAGATTTTGGCTCGAAGCAGTCTCAGCTAGGGTAGACGGGAATTTTTTTATCTTGATGACGAACTATGAAACTTTTAGAACCGCAGACCCAAACCCTGACTTGGAACAGCTCCCCTAATCCCAACTTAGATCAGTCCCAGGAAGCGTTCCAACCTGGCACTTGGGTAAGTCTGTTAGAGCTACCTAATCCCTATAGCTTTGATGAAGCGCTACTGCTGTGCCAGATTTCAGAAGACCAGTGGGTATCCTGGATTCCTGATCATGGTGAAGCAACCCTACATATCAGTCAATTTTTCTGAGTTTTTCTAGAAACACAGCCCTTGGAGGCAAAAGGCTTGCAGGCACAATAATCGATTAGCCACCGCTCACAGGAGGAATCAGAACCACTTCATCCCCATCTTGCAAGGGGGTATCGGGGGGAACAAATTGCAGATTGATGCCAAAGCGGGTCACTTCACGCCATTGCTCCAGCTCTGGGTGTTCACTCAGTAAACGGTCTAGCACCGCTGATACTGATGTTTGAGGAGGAAATCCTAACTGGAGTTCTGGCAAGCCATAGGTTTCTTGATAGGCAGCAAAAAGCTTGACTGTAACGGTAATTGATGGTTCAGACATAGATAAAGTAGTTATCAAGCTCCCTAATTGCTGTGAATTTGCTATTTTTTTGTGTTAAATGCTGTTTGATGTTTTTTCCCTGACGAGACTCAGACCCTTAGAAATATACTTTACAAATCAGATCAAGTAAGATAGATGCACCCTCATGACCAAAGCAGTATTGACCCTAATTCACGAGTATTTTAACACTCCCCGGTCTAAAGACGCGGGGATTCTTGCTTCATAGATTCGGCTTGCTCAACCTGGTCGGAACCAAGAAGAGTAGAGGCTAAATCTCCACAAGAGTTCGGGTCGATGACCCAAGTTCCGGTGTGCCCCACCGTACTCAAGGCTCTTTGGAGTATGTTTATGGCGGCGTTGTGGTCTCTATCTAGCTGACACCCACACTTGCAAGTGTGAGTCCTAGTTGACAGAGATTTCTTCACTACCTCGCCACACTCAGAGCAACTCTGGCTAGTGTAGGCGGGGTTGACTGCAACAGTTATCCTGCCGAATTTTTTACCAAAATGCTCCAACCATTTCCTGAATTGATACCAACCTGCATCATTAATAGACTTGGCAAGACAATGGTTCTTAACCAGGTTCTTAACCCTCAAATCTTCATAGGCGACCAAATCGTTAGATCGGATTACGCAACGTGCCAGTCTCTTAGCATGTTCTTTACGCTGCCTACTTATTTTTAGGTGTGTCCTGCCTAGTTTATTGATGGCTTTTTTTCGGTTGGCAGAGCCTTTCTTTTTTCGGGAAACTCGCCGCTGATAAAATTTCAGCCGTTTCTCTCCTGTTCGATAAAATCTTGGATTAGGCTCGGAATTCCCGTCGGAATCTGTATAAAATTCTTTTAGTCCGACATCCAGGCCAACAGTGTTTCCGCTTGGTTTGAGTTTTTCGTGTTTTACAACTGAAACACAGAACTGAACGTAATACCCGTCAGCCCGACGTACTATCCGAACCCTCTTTATTTGCTTCTTGTCGAAGCGCCATAAGTCCCATTTACCTTTGAGCTTGAGCTTTCCGATCCCTTTTTTATCACTGAATACGATCGACTTTTTGTCGGGAGATAATTTCCAACCTGACTGCTTATATTCAACCGATCGGCAGTTTTTCTGGAACTTTGGAAAGCCTTTCTTTCCTGGTACTTTTTTCTTGCAGTTATCGTAGAAACGGGCGATCGATGACCATGCCCGCTCAGAGGCAGCCTGACGGGCAGTAGAGTTCAATTCATTCGCAAAAGGGAACTGTTTGGCTAAGACCTTGCAATATTTACTGAGGTCGTACTTACCTGTTCCCTTTTTGTCCATCCAAAGACGAATACAAGAATTTCGGATGAATTTGACTGTCCGAATTGCTTCATCAATGGCTTTATATTGGGGCTTTTTGCCGTACGCTTTGAACTCAATTATGATCATCGGATATCGACCCTTTCCGTTACTACTTTATAGTACCACACTCAGCGACAAACGTTAGGATAAATCCAAAAAAAAGCTGTCCAAGGACGGGGCGCGATTACCAAAAATTTTTGGTAATCAACTCCCTAGTCCAGGGGAAACGCATCTTATTTTTGTACATGCTGGCGGGGTCAGGATTTCAGCGATCGAGTTCTGTTTGAAATCAATTGATTAAATCCTTACTGGATAAGGGTTTTGCAATTT
>NZ_JAAHIE010000444.1:0-6268 GCF_010671945.1 Moorena sp. SIO4E2 | reverse complement strand
TGTGATGATTCGGATCATCTGCCATGAATTAGAATCCTGGTTCTTAGGAAATTTGGCGGCAGTCGAAAAAGCCTATAACATGAAACCTAATAGCCTCAGTAAACAACAAAGTAAAAAGAAATACCGTAACCCCGATCAGCTTAACTCTGCCAAACAAGAGCTTAAACGTTTAGTTAACGAATACTATCCAGGAATTCATTCTAAAAAAATTGCACCCTATTTATCTTTAACTGACAATACATCCCACAGTTTTCAAGTCTTTATTAAAGGTATTAAACATCTCCTATCGGTATCACCATGACCAAATCCGGTTGGGTGCATCTCATTGTCTTGATGCAGTCGCTCATGGGGGAAACCCCCAAGACCGCGCTGCCTCCCCAAGACCGCGCTGCATCGCTTTTGCTGTTTGATACGGTGGTGCGTTATGGGCAGCAACCTAACGCTGGCTACCGTAAAAATGAGGGCAAACCCTTCGGTGGTGCGTTACGGGGCTACTGGCTACGAAGTTGAATATGATGGCAATCCCCCCCTAACGCACCCTACGCACCCTACGCAAAATTTTCAAATATGAGATGCTACGATCTACAAGCGTCTGCGAATCGCTTCTACAATGTTTCGGGTTCGGTGAAGATTCATTAACAAGGCTAGGGTCAATTTTACCGGTAAAAATGCCCAACTGAATGCTAACATCAAGGGGTTGGGCTTCATCGAAGCATAGGAGTAACCATGGTTGAGCATGTTAGTATAGGTTACTTGCTGGCAAATATGAATCTCTGTTACAGAAAGTCCCCCACGCCGCCATTTTCCAGTGGTATTGGGGTCAATTCCCCGACGTTTTGGTGTGATTTGCTTATGGGATGAGACACCACCTTCATTTTGAGGAACGTCCAACATTTGTGGTTGGAACTCCAGACCTATAAACTGGCAAATCTGTTCCACGGTCTGTTCTGGATTTGTTACCAAATCTTCAAATCTTACCGTACGACATCGGGGATGATTGGCAAATTTTTCAGCAGCGTTAATCGAGGCATTCCAAAGTTTTGAGATGGTAAAGGGATGATAATTGCACCAAGACCGGAAGGCTTCTCGATAGGGAATATTCTTGGCACCCAGGAATTTGATTCGCCACTTATATTTTTGTGACAGCAGTACGTCTCGGGGGTCACGAACCATATTAATAATCCGGCTTTCGGGATAAAGTTCGAGGATTTCAGCCATGTATAAGACATTGCGCGGAGTTTGTTCACAAGGAATCTTCTTACCGTTGTTGGCAGCTTTGTATTCCAGAAATACCTTAAAGACATCCCCAGAGGTTAGTCTTGACTCCGGAAGCTGGGAAATAATTACTTTGGCTTCTTCACTAAAATGACTGGGATCCCCTGGACGCAGAACATCACTATGCTGAATTGATAAGAGGCGAGCGGCTAGCTGTTCTGCTTCTGCCTGAGTCAGGTAAGAGTCCCGATGCTGCTCGGACCATAACTGCCCAAAAAAATGGAGTTCCTCAAAGGTGAAAACCTCTGAATTTAATCCCAAGATTAGACCCATCAGAGTAGTTCCACTACGGGAGTTTCCCACTACAAATATCTGTTCCACTCTGGGTTGATGATCAATCATGATGGGCTGATGGGGTGATAGGGTGATGGGGGAATTGCCAACAGTATGATGATAAGTATATCAGCACTAAGGATTCAGCATAGCAAAAAAATCCTTGTCTTTTTTTGATACTGTTCTCTTTTGCATTTTGCCTTTTTCCTTAAAAAGTGGTGCGTTACGGGGCTACTGGCTACAAAGTTGAATATGATGGTAATGCCGCCCCTAACGCACCCTACTCCTTTTGCCTGTTCCCGATTCCCGATTCCCGATTCCCGATTCCCGATTCCCGATTCCCTACTCCCTATTCCCTACTCCCTACTCCCTATTCTCTTGTTGAACAGACCAGGAATTAACTACTAGTCCAGCCAGTAACCAAAAATAAAAACTAAAGGGTCGCAGTTTAAATGTCCGTTCCACAAAGGTGTACAAAAAAGAAACAATAATTATAGTACAAAGCATCACTCCAAGGGATTTGTATTCCAGGGATGAAGAGGATTTAATTAGAGATTGAGAGGTTTGGTAAAGCCGTAGCAAGATTAGCCAAAAAATCCCCAAACCAACAATTCCAAAATATCCCAGGAAGGCAAACCAGTAGGCATCTTCTAGGAGTTCCACATGCCAGGATAAATGCCGTTGTTCATCTGGGGAGAGAATCACCGAATTTTCTATTCCTCTTTGTAAGGCTCCAGGCTCTGGACCAAAGCCAAACCAGCCTCCTGAATTCATTAAACCATTAACAATAGTCTTGGCTGCCCAACCCCGCTGAGCTTCTAAGTTGTGTTGCCAGTAATCTGGAGAAAAAATCGAGAAGAAATAGGAAGTCAGATCAGGTATTTCACCGTCTTCAGACACTGAAGCTGCTGATGTTTGAAGATTCAATAATGGGGAAATCAATACTACAGTTATCAAAAGTGCTGTAGCAAACCAGAGGATGAGGGCAGTATCTCTTTTTCTGTTGAGATGAATTAAGACTAGAATAGGAATTAGTAGCGATATCATCAGTCCAGCTCGCTTTTTGGAAGCAAAGTTAGCGAAATAGAGCACTAAAATACTAGCGGAGTCTTTGAAAGTGGGAATAATATGACTAGAGTTGGTGTAGACATGGCTAATAAATACTGAAATTGCTAACATCAGGAATCCTGAGAGGATGGCACTGTCGCCAAAGGTGCCAATGCTGGCATTTTTGGCAGCCATTGTGCCGGAGTGGATGACTTGCCTGGTGAATAGTTTCTGACTGATGCTGGCGGGTAAGAAGTATTGGATGGAGGCTATACCTGCCTGGATTAAACTCGCTAGTCTAATACTTTTTAATAATAGGGAAAGCTGTTCGATAGAGATGTCAATATTAACGACAGTATAGTAAACTGAGATATACCGAAAATTAGTGCGTAAGTTTTTTATGCTCCCTGCAATTCCAGCATGGTTAACCACAATGGAAATCATGCTACCAAGGAAAAAGGCAATAATTAGGATATCTAGGGGGGTTTTTCGTATACTTTTACCAGAGGATAGCCGCAGGTAAATTACCCTTACCATTAGGATATAAAGGATAATTTCGGGAACAAAACGTATTAAGGCGATTAACGGTGATGGTAAGGGCAGCCAGTTGAGAACAAAGTCTTCAAAGGGTTGGTAGATGGTGAGGGTTAAAATTATCGCAAATGGTAGTTGCCCTGTTTGCATCGCCCATCTATACCAGGCAATTATTTTGTTCATTGTTGGAAGTTGAAAGTAGGGAGTCGGGAGTAGGGAGTCGGGAGTAGGGAGTCGGGAGTTGAAAGTTGAAAGTTGAAAGTTGAAAGTTGGGAGTTGGGAGTTAAAAGTTGGGAGTTGAAAGTTGGGAGTTAGGAGTTGAAAGTTGAAAGTTGTCTAAATGCCTGTTCATTTCTGGGTTTATTCAGTGGTATTCTAGCTAAGTTGGGAATTCTGGTAACATCTATAGGGTAAGTAAATGAATTAATTGTGAAAATTTTTGTTCCCTACTCCCTGTTCCCTACTGGGTGCATCTCATTTTTGCTGCTTGACCTGGTGGTGCGTTACGGGACGGGCTATCCTAACACTGGCGGTAGAGCGGAAAATTAGGGCGACCCCGTCCCTAACGCACCCTACGCCACTACTCCCTATTCCCTATTCCCTGTTCCCTGTTTCCGGTGCTATAAGCTATGTCTGTTGCTTTAATTGCCCATTACCTTGGTCCTCGCTTAGGCATTGGGCAGTATCTAAATCGATTACTACCACCTCTAGTTGAGGAACTGGTCAGCCGAGGCACTAAGGTGAAAATCTTGGCTTCTCCTAATGCGTTTGAGAATACCCCTACCCTACAGGAGTTGGCAGATAGTGTTAATATCCTACCACCGCTGGATTACTCCCCAGCTAAGCGGTATGGTTGGGTGGCGACTCGTTTTAATGGGTATTGTGCTCAAGCAGGAATAGACGCTCTAGTCTGGCTATCTAACCCGATCGTTCTGCCGTGGCATCCACCTACTATAGCAGTGCTTCATGATGTGAATGAATGGAAAGCGGCTAATAAGTATGGCGATCGCATAAAAACGGCTTTGCGATCGCTAATTTACCTGGATGCCTCGATTCGTTTTGCCCAGCAGATTATCGTGGTCAGCAAAGCTACCGAGAATGACCTGCTACACTTTCGTCCTAACCCAAGGATTCGACAGAAGGTGAAAACTATTCCGAATGGAGTAGACTCAGCCCTAGCTAAGTTACCGACCGTCTCAATTCCTGCTCCCACCGGACCATTCTTGTTATCCGTAGGTCGCATCGACCCAGCTGCTAAGCGTTTACCGGAAGCTGTGGCATTAACCACTCAACTCAGAGAGCTTAGTGGTGAACCTTGGGAATTGCATTTAGTGGGAGGGATGAATACTTCCACCCAAGCTAGCGGTGAAGCGTTCCTCAAGTCAATTGAGAGCTTGCCTTGGGTTCAGTATCATGGTCACATAAGCGATCGCATTCTGGCTCAATGGTATCGAGAGGCAACAGCGGTAGTGTTTCTATCTGACCGGGAGGGATTTGGACTACCCATTGCCGAAGCCGCATCATTTGGTCGCTTCGTGGTGGTATCTCAAGGGAATCAAGCTGGTTTGGAAGCGGGGGGGTCTGCCATTATTACTGTTGATCCTGATCAGCCCAGGGAGGCAGCCGAGAAGGTAATGGGTGGTTTGAAAGAAAAACAATTAGCTGAGATTAGTAGTAATTTGCCCAAGTGGGAAACAGCAGCAATGGCTTATGCTGATGCGATTAATCAACTCAATAGGGAGTAGGGAGTAGGAAATAGGGATGCGATTCCTGCTCCCCTGCTCTGATAATAATAGAATTTAAATGAAGACTAGCTTATATGACCACAGCCACTCCACCCCTAACCTTAGAGGAGTTCCTCAAACTTCCAGAAACCAAACCCCGATCAGAATTTATCAATGGGGAAATCACTGTTAAGCCCATGCCACAAGGCCAACATAGTCTGCTTCAGATTGAATTGTGTCAAGCTATCAATCAAGTCGCTAATCCCAACAAAATTGCCAAGGCTTTCCCGGAACTGCGCTGTACCTTTGGGGGTGAATCAATTATTCCCGACATCACAGTATTTCGTTGGGCAAACATCCCCATTGAACCAACTGGCAAAATTGCCAACCCCTTTGAAATACATCCAGATTGGGCAATCGAAATTCTTTCCCCAGACCAAAGACAAACCAAAGTCCTGAGCAAACTCATCCACTGTTTGCGTCATGGAACCGAACTAGGATGGTTAATTGATCCGGAAGAAGAAAGTATTATCGTGATTGATCAGACTCAACGATTGGAAATCTTTTCAGCAACCTCTACGTTACCGATTCTCAATGGAGTAGAGTTAGAACTAACAGTTGAGCAAGTTTTTGGGTGGTTAACCCTAGGGTAAGGTTACATGGGGTGCATCTCATAGGAAGCGGTCTGGCGTTGCTGAATAATAGAATGATTTTAATAGAATGATAAAACCTAGAATCACTCTATTAAGCCCGTCTCAGTTTTGTGCGATACATCAGATAATAAAATGAAGTAAATAAAATCAGGGCAAAAAATCCAGCCGAAACTACGGATGTCGTGAGCGGAATCAACAGTAAAGAAGTCAGCAATTCAATTCCAATTAAACTAATCAAAATCCCAACCACCATTTGGCGTTTCATCAGACTACAAAGAATTGCTCCGGTTGGCGCACCCACTACCACAACTGGAACCGCCGCTAACCAATAATTACTGACGGGAGTCACAAAATCCCCCAGGATAAAGTTATGAATTAAAAAGCCTATGACGGCATTAATTGCCATCAAAATCACTGAAGTTGGAGTGCTAACTTTTTCACATAAGCCAAACAGTAACACCATTACAGAGTAGGCAAAAACATCCATTCCACTCCCAACTAACCCACTAATCATACCGCCCATTACTCCGACGACTAGACATAAAATTTTTTCTCGTTTACCCCAGTGTTCAATCGTAAATTTACGTTCAGTCTTAGTTAAATTTAAGTGAATTAAAATGAGGGCAAAACTGCTGACCATCATTGTAAATGAAATTTTTATGACTTCGGGAGGAAGTAAAGGAGCCAGAAAAGCTGTTCCCATAAAAATACCTGGAATTCCCCCTAAACTCACCCAACGAATTAACTTCCATTCTACTGGAG
>NZ_JAAHIE010000443.1:0-6280 GCF_010671945.1 Moorena sp. SIO4E2 | reverse complement strand
GACCGATAAACGCAACAGACAAATGCGAGACAACGTTAATAAAGCTGCTAGATTTATAGTTAACTGGTGCTTAAGTAATGACGTTATTACAGTTGTATTTGGTTGGAACAAGCGCAATAAAGACAGCATCAATATTGGAAAAAAGAACAATCAACAGTTTGTTCAGATACCTACTGCTAAATTAAAAATTCGAATAGAACAGTTATGTATTGAGTATGGTATCAAATTCCTTGAGACTGAAGAAAGTTACACCAGTAAAGCTAGCTTTTTAGATCGTGATTTCCTACCTGTGCTCGGCGCAAAACCTGTTCGCGAAGCGTGCCCTTCGGGCTTGGGGTGGGCAGCAAGCGGAAAGAGAGTGAAGCGTGGACTTTATCGGTCTGCAAAAGGTGAATTGATTAACGCAGATTGCAACGGAGCTTGCAATATTTTAAGAAAAGTAGCGACACAGCTAGGGAGATCCCTAGCCGAGGTCGGTAGAGCAGATTTGAACCTGCCACAACGATATAGATTAGACTCATTGTCTAGATCCTATCGTGAAGCGTCACGTTCGCGAAGCGAGTCCAAAGGACTCAGCGTGGTTTCAACCCGCAAAGTGACATCCGCTTAGAATCTACGCTTTTCAAAACGTAGAGAGTTCAACCAATTACCAGTCACTGCTGATTAAGTTTTTTAGTTTACCTAAGGGTCGTTTGAACCCTTAGGTCGCGCGTCGATCAACTTTCCTACCCTAATCAAGGACTAGATTATCAAAGGGTTTTTTATCCTAATTATCGCGAAACATTTAAACAACAAATCTACCTTGGAGTGTTTAGCTTTATCCCAAGGCTTCGCTCCTTTTTTTTTTATAATTAAATAAGCATTCAAATCGACTAACAACCAATGGAAAATCTTAAAGTCGAAGCTCAGCTCTCCTACGACCAGTTACTTAGAGCTGTTGAACAACTGAGTTTATCTGAACTGGAGAAAGTTGGAGCATACATCATATCCCTTCAGGCACAACGCAAAGCCCCCAGCCTTTCTTCAGATCAGGCTAGGTTGCTAATTACTATTAATCAAGGTGTACCAGCAGACATTCAAAACCGCTACGATGAACTGATTCAAAAACGAAAAATGGAGACGCTGACAGCTGAGCAGTATAAAGAACTTTTGGCTTTAAGTGATCAAGTGGAAACTATCGAAGCTAAACGTGTCGAAGCCATGGCAGAATTAGCTCGTTTACGTCAAATATCCTTAAGCACCCTCATGGCAGATTTGGATATTCATCTCCCTGGTAATGTCTGATAAATCAATTAAAGCAAAACATAGACAAGCAGTTGAATCACGAGCTCAAGAATGTTGTGAATATTGTCGGAGCCAAGCTCGCTTTGGCCCCCAATCTTTTTCGATCGAACATATCCAACGTCTAAGTCGAGATGTAAAAACTGAACTCGATAACTTAGCCCTAGCCTGAGGTGCGAAAAATAATTAGATTTTGCAAAACTATCTAAAATCCTACTGGTTTAATTGGGGACTTTATTCACCATTAAAATTAGTCCTTACTTATTTAGCACTACAAAAAAAATAATACCATAAAATATAAATTTTTCCTAAAGCATAACTAGTTAGAGTTACCACTGGCATACAATCGTAGACTGATTTATCTATTTGATGCTTCTAGCTGATAACTAGACCGAGAGTGCTCAACGGAAAAATCCTGCCAAGTTGTCTGGACAGTTCCATATATTGAGTGTAAACTGAAACACAAAACCCATACTGTAGTAAAATTAACAGTTATTCTAAAATTATGCTCAGCTATTATCAGCAATCTAACACCCTTAACAGCATAGGTGCGCTTGACCTTGGCGAATTAAATTCGCCAAGGTCAAGCCCACCTAAGGAACCGATCTACCACTAGAGGTGATAAGCGTGCAATCCCAAGTAATCTCAACAACCCCAGCTTCATCAACTACCCCCACTCGCCGCACAGGAGCATTTGCTCTAATGGATAGTCTCCACCGTCACGGTGTGACCCATATCTTCGGCTATCCCGGTGGAGCAATTCTACCGATATATGACGAACTCTATCACTGGGAAGATGCTGGTAAAATACAGCACATCCTAGTCCGACACGAGCAAGGAGCATCCCACGCTGCTGATGGTTATGCCCGTGCTACTGGCAAAGTCGGTGTGTGTTTTGCCACATCTGGTCCGGGAGCCACTAACCTAGTTACCGGTATAGCTACCGCTCACATGGACTCAATTCCTCTAATTTGTGTAACCGGTCAAGTCGCCCGTCCTGCCATTGGTTCTGATGCCTTCCAGGAAACCGATATCTTTGGGATTACTTTGCCCGTTGTCAAACACTCTTATGTGGTGCGTGACCCTGCTGATATGGCGCGGATTGTTGCCGAAGCTTTCCACATCGCTAGCACCGGACGTCCTGGACCAGTCCTGATTGACGTACCCAAAGACGTGGGTTTAGAGGAATGTGACTACGTACCTGTGGAAGCTAATCAACTCAAGTTGGTGGGCTATCGTCCAACAGTAAAGGGCAATCCCCGCCAAATTAACCAAGCCCTAAATTTAATTCGGCAAGCACGACGACCACTGCTTTACGTTGGTGGCGGAACCATTGCTGCTGGTGCCCATGATGAACTGCGCCAACTGGCAGAAATCTTCCAAATTCCGGTAACGACCACGTTGATGGGTAAGGGAGCATTTGATGAATCCCATCCCCTATCGGTAAAAATGCTGGGGATGCATGGCACTGCCTATGCTAACTTTGCCGTTAGTGAGTGTGACTTACTGATTGCTGTAGGGACGCGGTTTGATGACCGGGTGACCGGGAAACTGGATCAGTTTGCCTGTCATGCTCAAGTGATTCACATCGACATTGATCCCGCTGAGGTGGGTAAAAACCGCTCTCCCCAAGTACCGATTGTAGGGGATGTGCGCCGGGTTTTGCAATATATGTTGCGCCGTTACCAGGAAATGAATATCTCAGCAGAACCTAATCAAACCCAGGAGTGGCTAGCACGGATTAACCGTTGGCGTGAGGACTATCCCTTGCAGGTGCCTCAATACCCCGATAGTTTATCTCCCCAAGAAGTGATTGTAGAGGTAGGGCGTCAAGCACCTAAAGCTTACTATACCACGGATGTCGGTCAACATCAGATGTGGGCAGCGCAATTTCTTAATAATGGACCGCGCCAGTGGATTTCCAGTGGGGGATTGGGAACTATGGGCTATGGCATGCCAGCAGCCATGGGAGTCCAGGTAGCATTACCCGATCAGCAAGTGATTTGTATTGCTGGTGATGCGAGTATCCAGATGAATATTCAGGAACTGGGTACCCTCGCCCAATATGGCATCAATGTTAAGACCGTGATTATTAACAACGGTTGGCAGGGAATGGTGCGTCAGTGGCAACAAGCGTTCTTTGGGCAGCGTTATTCCTCTTCAAATATGGAAGTCGGGATGCCGGATTTTGTGCAACTGGCTCAGGCTTACGGGGTTAAGGGCATGATAGTTACTAGTCGGGATCAACTACAGGATGCGATCGCACAAATGCTAGCCTACGATGGTCCTGTGTTGTTAGATGTTCATGTAACCAAAGACGAGAATTGTTACCCAATGGTAGCCCCTGGTAAGAGTAATGCCCAAATGATCGGTTTACCAGAAAAACCATTACTCAAGAATGCTACGGAGCTAATCTATTGCAGTAACTGTGGTGCCAAGAATGTAGCAAGTAACAATTTTTGTCCTGAGTGCGGCACCAAGCTTTAATATTGTGTACCTAAGGATTTGACATTGCTGATCAATGGCATGATTTAGGCTAATCGGTCATGGATAATAGTAATGGATAGTAATGGTTAATTGGTACTTAACCATTTACTAATTACCCAACTATAGTTAATATCATTCCTTAGTTCAGCAAAACTGATAATTTCTCATTTAACCTTACTTACTTCGCTCACCAGCGGAGTATTTTTTTTGGCAAGTATCGTCAGTTTAATCCTACTTATCGGTAAGCATTCAGCTGATAGCTGATAGCTGATAGCTGATAGCTGATAGCTGATAGCTGATAGCTGATAGCTGATAGCTGATAGCTGATAGCTGATAGCTGATAGCTTACCTCATACCTAATCCTAAATTACCTGCCAGATTGGTCATCGTTGAGTGTAATCATACATAAGTTAGACATTCGTATACGTTATCCCATACATTAGTCTTCGATAATCATAACATAAGCAACCTATTATCAATTACCAAAAGGTAATATTTATTGTTTGCAGGCATTGCTAAGAATTGGAATAACTAAAAATCACTCTATAGTCAACATTAATTCAAACGCTTATTGCTATTGTATATGATTAATACTAAGATAGTTCGGAATGGACTAGCTCTCCTAGCTAGTAGCTTATTATTCACACCCAGTCCTGGTTTGGCTAGCTCTCCTCGTCAGGGGCAAGTTGAAAATAAATTAATCGCAGCAGCACAGTATTTAAGAGACCGGGATTACATGCCAACTCATCGACCGGTAGTCAATAGACTTTCCCGAAACCAAGTCTATGCATTTACCCTGGATCTAGAAGCTGGTAAATCTTATACCTTAGTAAGTTTTTGTGATGATGCTTGTCTCGATATTGACCTAGGTCTGTATGATAACAATGGCCAAACCGTTGACTATGATACTGACTATGGTCAATATCCGATTGTTCAAGTTACCCCTCGCGGCAGTGGAAAATTTATGGTTAAAGTGGGTATGCCCCACTGTGTAAGCTCTTCATGCTATTACGGGGTGGGCATATTCGCGAAATAGATCAAGAGGATTGATCTTCCTTCCCATTTTGAAAAATTCATGCTATTATAATATGTGGTTCGGATCGACGCGATCGCAACGCCCAAACCTTGTCAGGACCGGAAGGTAGCAGCAATAAGGGATGCTTACGATAGGCGTGGACTCCGAGCCACTCTCGTAGCCACAACAAATAGCCACAACACATAGCCACAAAACCATACACTTCGCTGCAGTTGTCGGTAAATTCAGGTTTTGTAGCTTCTGGTATCACAAGAATCGAGGAAAGTAGTGGAAGAAAACACTACTCAGAAGCGACGCATCCCTCTTTTATCTTGTGTTACCCCTTCCATGCTCTCTGCTCCCTGCTCCCTGTGCCAGACTTTTGATCTAGCATAACCAGTACGGAATAACCTCTAATTCGACATAACCTCGATAATTTCAGTATCTGAAATCATGTCACCATTATGAACTAAATCCTGATGATTGTTGGAATTTAAGGTAACCGTGATTTCATTTCTACCAGGTTCAAGCTTGCCAATATAGTACCAATTGCTGTAAATCCTGGTAATTTTTTGGCCATTGATGAATAGATGGGCATGTCCTTCTCCTGGTTGATGGGCTTTGCTAGCATTCTTGGGAGAAAATTGGAAGTTAGAAACCTTTATTTCTAAATTCCATCCCGTCATCGGATCTGGATACACCACTATGTCAACATCTGGAACAGGTTGACCAGAAGGAATTTCCATTGTGCCATGATGATGACCCATACCTTCACCATGGTTACTACTGCTGCCGACCTTGTGATTATGGTGATTATGCTCCATCTCTTTATTATGCTCATTACTGGTTTCGGTTTTATGACCATGGAGCTGAGCATGGGTCTGTTCAGAATCTAGATCGTCTTGGCTAGCCATTCCACAACCACTACCAAGTAAGCTGATAGTTAGCAAACTGGCTGATGCTAATTTTAAAATAGTTCTAAGTGCTGAAAATACTGCTAACTGCTGAGGGGTTAGTAGGATTTCTTTGGGTAGGTAAGTTAATAAGGTCTTGCTCATCCGATCGACAATTGTTGTTTCTACCATGGACTTTGCTAAATTGCCCATGGTATTTTATATTAGGTCAGGTAAATTTTCAAAAGACAAGCTGTAAAACCTAGTAATTAGTTAGGTAAGCAGTCAGGGGTCAGCGGTGAGCTAAAAGCTCACGCTACGCGAACAGCAGTCAGATGAAAATAAACCCGGGAGAATTTAATATTGATAGATTAATGATAAGTGAAAGTATGGATAAAAGTCCTTGGCCATAGGCCACGCTAGGCCGTGTTTTCAAAGTTTTCCGCAAGATTTAGATCCCCCCCAACCCCCCTTAATAAGGGGGGAGCCATTCTCAAAGTCCCCCTTTTTTAAGGGGGATTTAGGGGGATCTCCGAGTTTGAAAACACGCCCTAGTACCAGTTAGCTGAAATATAGTAAAAACAGAAAGTTTTTGAGCTATCCT
>NZ_JAAHIE010000442.1:0-6284 GCF_010671945.1 Moorena sp. SIO4E2 | reverse complement strand
GGGCGTTTGCGTCTGCGCCTTTCTGGTTCAGCGGGAGGACACAATGGCATGAAATCCGCAATTGCCCATCTGGGTACGCAAAACTTCCCTCGCCTGCGGATTGGCATCGGCAAATCCAGTCAGAAGCCAAACACGATTTCCCACGTCCTAGGAAAATTTTCACCCCAAGAAGCCGATTTAATGTCTGAAGTAGTCCAACTAGCCGTTGAGGCGGTTGAACTGTCTCTTAAGCAAGGTGTGGAAAAAGCAATGAGTCTCTACAATAATCGGAATCTAGCAACTATAGCAAAGGGAACAGGGAGTAGGGAGTAGGGAGTAGGGAGTAGGGAGTAGGGAGTAGGGAGTAGGGAAGTCGGAAGTGGTAACAAATTCTGTGTACCTCATAGGTATGATAAACGCTATAGTTATAGCGCTACGCAATAACTTACATAATCTGATTAAGGCAGGAGATATCAGCTGAGCCAAAGTGTACACTCAAGGCAATATTCAAGTTTTCCAGAGACGGGACTAACCAGGGTACGCTGTTTCTGGTTTGGGACTCGTAGTGGTTAAACAAAATCGAAAATCGCTTTTCTAAATAGGGCTTGACTTTACGGCAGATCAATACAATCTTGAGCAATAGTCCAGTGGTAATGGTGGTTCCTATATTGCCAATCAAATCAACAAATGTATAGTGATGGGGGCGCTGAGGGCTTTCCACCACCAAAAAATTTAACAATTGACTACAGGTGCGCACCACCATAAATTCATTTGGCCTTTGGTAATCCCATTCAGACAAGGTGTTTTGCAAATGACTATACAACCGCTTGTTAAACTGTTGCTTCCCATAGGCCGGGTCAATCGAGGCAATCAAATATTCATATAAATCGTCCTTGAAGTCTTTGAAACAGGCTGTGTGCTGACTGTGGGTATGGAAGCTACGAGCAACATCTTGGTAAGTGTAAGACCCTTGCACTTTGCCAAAAAACTGCTTGAGAGCACTCGCCAACTCTCGTTCGGTCAGCAATGTGGGATTTGACACTGGTTGAATAATTCGTCTTGGAGTCCTGATCTGCCGATTTCGCATGACATGGGCGCATCGCACCTGATAGGTTACGTACTTAGATAAATCACACTCAAAGCGCCGTTGAACCCTAGCTTGAACTTGCCGGACAGTTTGCTGATATTCCTGAGAGCTGTCTTCACTGAGTAAGCAATGTTCATATAAGTAGGGATACCGCTGAATCAAATTTGCCACTCGCTTAGAACCATTAGAGTATAGAGGTGTATCACTCATTACTATGGACAGACGTTGCAAAGTTAGATATTGCTCTGTTCTTTTGAACAGCTGCATTAGTTCCCGCAGGCGTCTAGGAGCCCGAGAGTGAACCCTCATTGGAGACGGCACATGATCAAACAGAGCTACCAATTCTTGGACTGCTCTTCTGGTGTTTGGTTTCAGATGCCAGTGATTGATCAGAATATGGCAGCAGCGATTGATCACAAATCGGAACTCTGTCCGAGCCCGTTTATCCATTACTATCTTTTCCAAGGCCAACCAGATGTCAAAATCTTCGTATCCCACTCCATCCAGGAAGAGCCTTTTGAAGCGTTCAATTGATTGCTTGGGTGATTCTACCCTTACCCACTGGAGTAAGTGATTGTAAACTTGCTGCTCTTGCAAGCTAATATGTCGAATTTCCGATTCTTTAGAGTCTCTCCAGGTGGTCACTTTAGGTAGCTCTCCTAGGTGCTAAAGCTAGGGCTCATCAATGGTGGTTGGCTTGAGAAGATGAAAATTCAACTTTAAATGGCTTAGCTAACACAAAGAGAGTTTGGGGTATCACAATATATCTACGGCAGTAGATATATTCTAATGATCACCTAAACTTTAGGTGAGCTATTATAGTATTAGTATATCTTCATCTAGTATTTACCTAATTGTGCCAATCAGTGGAAATTGTGAAAATTAAGTAAAAACAATGTGAAATTTATTGAATTACCTGGAAAATAGAGCGTTTAGAGAAAACAGCACAATTAGGACACTGGGAGAACAATAAGGTTATGGTGTGTCGGCTTCTTGTAGGAAAATTAGTTGACATTCTCGCCGCCAAGACAGTAGGCATTCCAGAAAAAATCCTGGAAAAGTCATTCACTGGCATTACCACTGATACCCGTAACCTGGAGCCGGGTCAACTATTTTTAGCACTGCGGGGTGAAAAGTTTGATGGTCATAATTATGCAGCTCTGGCAGTAGAGAAGGGGGCATTAACGGTCATTGCTGAGGCGACTAACGCTAGCCAACTCGAAGGTTTGCCCCTGATTCAGGTAGAAAATACTCTCAAAGCCTACCAGCAAATTGCTCGGTGGTGGCGTGACCAGTTTCAGATTCCGGTGATTGCTGTCACTGGTTCTGTAGGCAAAACTACCACTAAGGAGCTAATCGCAGCAGTTTTGTCTACTAAAGGAACTGTACTCAAAACCCAGGCCAATTACAACAATGAAATCGGTGTACCCAAAACCTTGCTGGAGTTGACACCAGACCATGACTATGCTGTAATCGAGATGGCAATGCGTGGTTCAGGACAGATTGCTGAGTTGACCGAGATCGCCAACCCTACCGTGGGGGTTATTACTAATGTGGGTACAGCTCATATTGGTCTGTTGGGTTCTACTGAAGCGATCGCAAAAGCCAAGTGTGAGTTATTAGCCCATATGTCCAACAACGGTGTCGCGGTTCTCAATCACGACAATCAACGCCTAATTGACACCGCAGCTCAGGTTTGGCAAGGGCAAACCTTAACCTATGGTTTAGAGGGTGGTGATGTCCAAGGACAGTTGATTGCACCGGAAATCCTGAAAGTAGAGGGCATGGAGTTTCCCATCCCCCTCCCAGGTCGCCACAATGCCCTGAACTATCTCGCGGCCCTAGCCATTGGGAAATTATTGGGGGTGGATTGGGAAACCCTCAGGAATGGTTTAAACGTTGAGCTACCCCCAGGGCGATCCCAGCGTTATGAGTTACCTAACGATGTAGTGATTCTCGATGAAACCTACAATGCTGGAGTTGAATCTATGGTAGCTGCTCTCGAAATGCTGGCTCAGACTCCTGGGAAACGACATATAGCAGTACTTGGGGCGATGAAGGAATTGGGAACCCAATCCGGTGAACTTCATCAGCAAGTGGGTCAAAAGGTTGAGCAACTAAATCTAGATGGCTTGCGGATTTTGGTGGATGAAAGTGATCCAGAAGCGGAAGCGATCGCAACCGGTGTTACTTCGGTGCCAGTTGAGTCTTTCTGTGACTCTAATCCTCTAGTGGAACATCTACTGGAGTTTGTCCAACCTGGAGATCGTCTATTGTTTAAAGCCTCCCATTCCGTTGGTCTCGATCAGGTAGTCAAGCAGTTTAAAGCAGGATTTTCCAAGCAAGATTGATACAGAGCCAACAAATCTGGACTTATCCCCAGATTGGCGATAGTTTACCGCTGAAAACTTGCTCAGCTGGCCCAGTCATGTAAACTCGCTGGTCGGTTTCGGACCATTCAATGTCGAGACAACCACCAGGAAGCTCCACGGTACAAATGCGATCGCTTTTCTGAGTTAACACACCAGCTACCACAGAAGCACAAGCCCCCGTGCCACAGGCGAGAGTTGCCCCAGCACCCCGCTCCCAAACCCGCATCTTGAGATAATCAGGGCGCACCACTTGGATAAATTCTGTATTGGTTCGTTGGGGGAAAACTGAGTGATGCTCAAACAGCGGACCAATAGTTTCCAGAGGTATGGCATCCGCATCCTCCACAAAGGTGATACAGTGAGGATTACCCATACTGACACAGGTAACCTCCCATAATTTGTCAGCTATTTCGATCGGGGTATTGATTACCTTTTGGTCAGCCTCTGCCAAAACAGTCGGAATTTGAGCTGCACTAAGCTGGGGCATGCCCATATCCACCCTGACTTTACCATCGTCCTTGAGTTCAGGAATGATCACCCCAGCCAGGGTATGGATCCGATAGTGTGTTTTGTGATTAGCCCCCTCTAAATCAGCCAGAAACTTTGCTAAACAGCGAATCCCATTACCACACATCTCTGGTTCAGAACCATCAGAGTTGAAAATCCGCATCGTATAGTCAGTACCCTCTTGTCCAGGCAGGGCAAAAATCACACCATCTGCACCGATTCCAAAATTGCGCACGCATAGCTGTAGCGCTTGCTCTGAGGTTATTCTGGGTTTTGGGTCATCCCGATTATCAATCAGAATAAAGTCATTCCCCAGTCCATGGTACTTTGTAAACTCCATAGTCAACCTCCTGATTCATCTGCTCTGGCGCAATGGTAATTCTTTTGCAGCCTTTTGTTTAAGTTTCGCGAATTTTCGTCGATTTAGCTACCGACTGATTAAAATACTTTTTCTGATTATGCTGCCCAAAATCCCAAAAACCCTCCTGGCCAAGTATGATTGGTTATGATTGGTAGGGTTCCCAAACATCCCACGATTTTTTGTGATTATGGCCCAATTCGATACCGGCTTGCCCAGTATTAGTCAAATTCAAGGCTATATCAAAGACCAACAACTCCTAGAGCTAAAACTTCTCACTGGGGATTCCTTCAGGGGGAAGTTGTGCTGGCAAGATCAAAACTGCCTGTGTCTGATCACTCAAGATCAGCAGACCATCATGATCCCTCATCATGCGATCGCTTATCTAAAGCCAGAGGCAGCTGAAGGCTGAAGGCTCAAGGCTCAAGGCTCAAGACTGTTCGCCGGATAGCCTTCGGTTTAGGGTAGGCTGAAATGGGTTTATTGGTGGATCAAGGTTAACTAAAAACTTGATCCACAACCAAGCATTACCCTTCAACCTTTTAGAATTTAGAATTTAGAATTTAGAATTTAGAATTTAGAATTTAGAATTTAGAATTTAGACTTCTGGCTTCTACCTTCTGCCTTCTGCCTTCTGCCTTCTGCCTTCTACCTTCTGCCTTCTGCCTTCTGCCTTCTGCCTTCTGCCTTCTGCCTTCACCATTCTACCTTCTTAATTCTGCCTTCTTAATTCTACATTCTAAATTCTGCATTCTACATTCATACTTCGTACTTTATTTTTGATTTACAACTTATAGCTTAGTCCAGTCAGTAACAATATAGTTGCAATAATACAGCCCAAGCATCCCAGGGCAAGATTAGTCATATTTGATTGACTTGCTGATGCTAGGGCTGTATTGAGATCCGGTGAAGTTAGACGTTCATAGTTTTTTATTGCTACATTAGCTTCTGGTAAAGAAGAGATCAGACTACCAATAAAATAATGTAATCCCACAAAAACTGCTGAGCCCAACCACTGACTTAATACTGAACTATAGAGTTCCGTATACGCCAAAAATAAGGCATTTAAAATATAACATAATACCGTCAGTGATATAGTACCTAAAATAAACTTCCACCAACTTGACTCAAAATCTTCCTCAGTTATATCTTCAAATAATCCTGGGCGCTTAGTTTTCAAGTTATTTTCAAAATACACAAATATACCGATCCCAATTATACAGATAAACACTCCGATTAATAACCAGTGCCATGTTCTCAATGGGATGTCTTCTGATAAATAATTAAACTGAAACCCTCCCGTTAGGCACCAATAGGCTACACTGGCAAATCCAAACATAGTTAAAGACATGATTGAATGCCAAACAACCAACTTTTTTTCACTATTAATTAGAGTAAGTAGACTTAAGATATTATTGAAATCCCTCTTAAAAAACCACTTAACTAAAACAAATAATGGAGCAACAATAAACATAAGATAAATGTTGGCAAAATTGGAGCCTAGTGGGGTAGCTATCCCTCCTAGCCTACCTAATCCCAGTGAGACAAGCATTAAAAGTAACTCAGGATTATTGGTACTTGAGTTAATCACCAAGGTGCGTTGCTCGCGCCCTAAATAGTCACCAGCAAGACCCGCTGCACAGCTCACCATCAAGTCAGTGGTGTAGGGAATTAACCAAAAGCAAAATGTTACGGCTGTAATTAAAGAAATCACCAGGAATGGGATTTCACCAATGAAATCATGGAGCTTGATGATCCAACTGTCCATTAATTTAAACCTCGACTTAGTTTGGCAATCGTGAGTTACCCTTAAAAAAACTATTTCATAGTTTGGTATTGATTGATATAGAGCATCCATCGACCGAATTAGCCTAACCGTTAGTGTGATAGACTATCGACCTTAGTTAGATGTCCTTTTATGATGGCACCTGGCTCAAGATTCCCGGTCCCGTTCATCTGCAAACTAGATGGAATTGGAAAC
>NZ_JAAHIE010000441.1:0-6300 GCF_010671945.1 Moorena sp. SIO4E2 | reverse complement strand
CCCCTCACTCCCCCCGCCCCCTCCCCACCCTCCCCGCGCCCCCGCCCCACACTCCCCGCGCCCCCGCCCCACACTCCCCGCGCCCCCGCCCCACACTCCCCTCTCTTTCCCGATTCCCGATTCCCGATTCCCGATTCCCGATTCCCGATTCCCGATTCCCGATTCCCGATTCCCGACAACTAAACACTAATCAGATGGCCGATGTGCTTTGCGTTCGCGTAGCGTGACCTACGGTCAATAGCGTAGCGTGGCCAAAGGCCAATCGCTTTTAGCGGAAGCGAAGCTTCATCGCATCTGCTGGTAATACCTCTAAGGAAGACATCTGCATTGTTCCAGCCAGATAGTTGCTCTGATGCTTAGCAACTATCTGGCTCAACAGATCTAGGAGTGTGTGATCGTCCCGTAACGCTTCAGTAAGAGACTCCTGAGTGATGACCAGAATCTCAGTCTCCATGGCAGCAGTGATGGTAACCTTTGGCAAGGGTTTACCTAAGAAAAGAGTCATCTCACCGAAGAAGTCTCCGGCTTGTAACTGTTCCACAGGAAATTGAGGGGAGTACTTGAGAAATTCCTGCCGTTGTTCAAGATCGTGAATCTCTGCTGCTAACAGTTGGTATAGCCAGTAGAGAGACGATGTCTGCTGTGCCGCCTCATGGGCTACAGAAAAAGCAGTAGGACCGATGTAGTGAGCTAGTTGATAGGCAAGCCTTTCAATCACCTGTTGATCTAATGGAGTAGGGGGTTGGGCTTTGGGTCTATGAGTGAATGGTTTGACTGTAGTCTTGCCCAAGGTGATAACCACCTGTTGCTCTACCTCTAGGCAGCCTTTAACTACTATAAACATAGCGTCTTGAGGCAGATTTTTACTACTGAGGGTTTCACCAGCATCAAATAGTAGAGGCTTGGCAGATTCGATCAGGATTTTCTGTGCTCCAAGGCTGAAGTGGCGGAAGAATTCAATGGAGCTGAGGAGTTTGAGGTGCTGCTTGTGGGAGGGAATAATATACCTAGGACTTAATTCTTCACGGCTTAACCCATACCAGACTCGGCGTAAGAGTTCGCGATCCGTGTGCAATGGAGCAAGGTTGTAGTTTTTAGGAAAGTAGAAAAGTTTGTAAGTGATAAACAGCCCTGGATCCGCCAAGTCATATTCCCACATCCTGACTTGAATCGGTTTGTCAAGGTTAATGTTAGGGTGGGGCTGATTCAGGACTGCTCCATAGGCAGCATCAATGACTTGTTGGGGGGGAGAAGCAGCAGGAACTAAAAATTCCACAGAGCGCATCACTGGTTGTACCGTGGATGTCTTAGTAGGAATCACCGTAAGTAAGTCATCTGACAGTAACCCATTAGGAATGTAAGTCATTTCACCAGTACACTGACGTATCGCTATCGAGCGCCAGGTGATGGACTCGATGACGCCCTCTACATCACGGATAATCACTCGGTCACCAATTTGAAAGGGTTGGTCAATGCGTAGGGCTACCCCTGAAAAGAAATTACCTAAAGTAGACTGTAGAGCAAAGCCGATCACCGCTGTGATTAATGCTGAGGTGGTAAAGAAGGCTGCTATGTTTTCCCCCAGTATTCCTAAAATCAAAACCGAGCAAACTGCATAGAGTAATAGGGAAATAACTAGCTTGAGCAAGGCTGAGGGTTGTTTACCTTGGGAGCGGGCAAACCAAACATCAACTACCAGAAAGGAAAGAAAATTAACGATTACAACACTACCGCAGACCAATACCGTAATCTGTAGGTACTTCACTATCGAGTCTGATACCAGGTCTGGGTTGCTACTCACAAAGGTATAGGCTAAAAGCAACAGACCGGTGAGGCCGAGAATAGTTAAGTTTTTTGCAGTCATTTGGTTTTAGGGGATATCGTCAGAATGACTTGATGGTAAGTTGCAGTTTGAAAGCGCTTTACTCAAGCTGATTAGCAATCTATTGATGGATTGGCTGAGCTTGCCAATTTCATCAGAGCGACCATCTGGTAATTGCGAACCTTCTACCTTTCTGAGGCTGATTTCCTCCACCAAGTGAGCAATGCTGTTGAGGGGATTAACTACCCAGCGCCTGACGATTAGACTGACTGTGGTGTAAGCGATTAAGAAAATGCTGGCTAGCAGCAATAAGAATGAAAAAATAGCCTGTCGCGCTTGTTTCTCTGGCATTGACGTAGGCACAGAGAGCAACCTGATCCCAACAATCTCATTGAGCTTCCAATCAAAGCCCCTGGCATCACCATAGGTTTTAATCAAGGCTGGGGGAGCATCTTCTGGCTTGCCGTGACATTGCAAACAGCTTTGGGACTTAATCTGGATCGGTTGGGCAACGTAGACACTTTTGAGTCCTTGCTTGGTAGAGCGCTGCCCAATAATTTCCTTGAGATTGGGGTGAGTGATAAATTCTCGAATCAGCTCAACTTGCCATCCCTCAGCCAGATCTTTGAGATTGGTGGGGTTAAGCGCCCGCTCAGCATAGGTATAGCCGTCATAGTCCTGGTTCAGACCCTTGAACAATTGTTGGGCGGCATAGGAGGGGACAGTTTGGGGAAGGAACTCTTCTGTTTCCAGTTCTCGCAGCAACGGTCGAACTTGATCAGTAGTGTAGTCCCTAGCCGCCACTGCTGTACTCAACAGCACTTCCGCAGTATGAACAACTTCCTTACGAGCATTTTGTTGCTCTACAGCATAGGTGATCAACCCAGCTATGATCCAGCCGCATAAGAAAATGACTAGTATCACTAATTCCAGTCTTGTCTGTAGTTTCATCCTTAAAGGTATAGGAAAGGGAGCAGGGAGCAGGGAGTCGGGAGTCGGGAGTCGGGAATCGGGAATCGGGAATCGGGAGTCGGGAGTCGGGAGTCGGAAGTTGGGAGTAGATAAGAAAAATTTTCACAATTCCTAAACGGATTGCTATAGTCAATTTTTCGGTATTTATCCCGTTAGTACTGTTTATCGTTATTTTAGTTAAAGTTAATCCTATAGACTTCAGTAATTTCTCTAATATGTTGATTAATATAGTGGTTTTTACTTGGGTGGTTTACACAATTTTTGTATTTTAATAATTTAGAATGCGCAAAATTATATATTCCCTGTTTTTTGTTCCCTGCTCCCTGCTCCCTAAAACCCAAGAATTTGTACCTGAATGAATTGCAAACCGCTGTATTTATCAATCGATACCCAAGGCTTAGTTTCCAGTGTTTCGCAATGTCTCTGAAGGTAACTCCCCAAACATAGCTTTGTAATCTCTAGTAAAATGACAAGGACTGTAGAACCCAAATTCACTAGCAAGGATGGCTATGGTACAACGTTCTGGTTCACTTGCCTTCAAGCGTTCTCGCACTGCATTAAGTCGTCGTACCTTGAGATAGCGCATGGGACTCAAGCCAAATAAGTCC
This sequence comes from Moorena sp. SIO4E2, assembly GCF_010671945.1. Lineage (NCBI taxonomy): Bacteria > Bacillati > Cyanobacteriota > Cyanophyceae > Coleofasciculales > Coleofasciculaceae > Moorena > Moorena sp. SIO4E2. The sequence goes on along the minus strand of NZ_JAAHIE010000441.1, from coordinate 2,898 downwards.
TGAAAACCATAAGATAAGGCAGAACTGCTAGACCCTAAATTTTGAGCTAGCTGTTTTAAGGTCAGAGGTTTTTCCAAGTGTGCTAGCATTTTTTTTTCAGCTTGGGCAATCAACTTTGCTCTTCGAGAAGCTTTGAGAAAACACTTGGAATTTAACTTAGTGGGAATATTACTAATCAACAAAGGAAGGAAATCATCCCTAACGAGTTCCTCAATATGAGGTTGTTGTAACCAATTGGGTTTATGTACTGCTAACCAAATAAGTTCTTTCACGTAATCTTTAATTTCGTTCATCCCCGTTGGTAGCAAATTCACATGATTTTTACTTCGGAACTTATCGTCTAGATCCTGGCGTTGTAGTTGGTCTGCATAAGCATCAAATGTTGGAACAGGGATTATAATTTGTGTCAACGTTATACCTTGAGGAAAGATTGCATCTGCTCCCTTGCCATTGAAACCAAAAATAGTCCTTTGAGGCTCCACAGGGTGACGGAAGGAGTAATATTCTTTTTCATTTTCAGAGTAAATTATCCCAAAACATATGTATTCATTTTGTCCCTCACCCGACAATTGAATCCCTTGGTTGACCTGATTATATACAAAAAATAAGTTACCAACCTGAATCGACAAAAACTTAGCTTGAAGAGGACCGGGACTGAGTTGTATTATTTCCCTATTTTTATACTTAAAAAACTCTTTGACACTATCCACATCTGTAATGGATTTGGAGACAATATTCTGATTGCCTGTCCCAGGATCATCCTCAGGTTGGGTAGTTTTACTATTGTTGGCATCAATCAACAAAGTCATTTTGGCACCCCCCTAGAAAAAAATATTCCAACTACCTATAAGTAAAACTAATACAATTTGAAAATTAGTTATTTAATTCTTATAGCTTAGAAAGTTGGAATTTTTGATTATTCACAGAGATAGCTTACCACTAAGATTGTATTGAACAAGACGTGAGACGCATTCCCCCACTTGGCCGCAGGCCACGCTACGCGAACGTCCAAGTGGGGGTTAGTCCACGCCAACAACAATAGCCAAAAACCTGGAACATCAATCAAACTATTGTCGTCTACATTTTTGTAGGCTAAAATATTAACTAGCGATATTTTTCGAGACCAGTGAAAACGTCAAGCAAAGTTATCAGAACTGACAAATGGAAACTAAACCCGTCTTCCAAGCAAAAGGGATTGTTTGATGAGACGGTCAAAGTTTATCGTCAGGCTTGTAAATACTTGGTTGGCATTATTTATACTCATTGGTCTGAGCTTGGTGGATTGACAGCGGATCAGTTAACTCCTGCTGTCGAAAAGTTAATGCATGAAACAGCAAAGCGTCCAAATATCAAATATCCACAGTTCAATAAAGCTTTCTACAAGTTCCCTAGTTATTACCGTCGAGCCGCCATCGCATTTGCAGCTGGACAGGTTAGTAGTTTCGTTACTAGATATTGCGAATGGCAATCTGGTAATCGAAAAAGGAAAGATAGTAAACCGCCAAGACTAAATGCTGATACTGGTTGCTATCCTGCCTTGTATAAAGGGCAATGTTACAAGATGCATGGTTTCGACCAAGTAGAAATCAAAGTTTTTGATGGCAAAAACTGGGTCTGGACTATGGTTCAGATTACCGGCTTGAGAGAAAGGCATCAGGTAGCTACAAATAAAATGATGTCGCCTTTGTTGGTTTTCAATGATAGGTACTGCCATTTGTCCGTCCCATTCACTTGTAAGCCAGAAAAACGAAAACCAGAGGCTAATGTTACTGCGGTAGATTTAGGTATCAACACTACTGCTACCGTAGCAGTTGTAACCGATGACGGCACTGTAATCCATTGTGAGTTTATTCATCTTGGAAGAGACATAGACCGTAGGGACAAACGACTAAAATCCGTGTCAAAAAGAGCATCAAAAACGATGGGCAAAGGAGGAAAACTTCATATTGGGTTTTGCTCCAAAACTTATCAAAAATGTCAAAGAATCAATACCCAGATCAGCCATGTTGTTTCTAGACGGATTGTGGGGATTTCTGAAAAGTTTAATTCTGAAGTAATTGTATTTGAGAATCTCAAAGGGTGGAAGCCAAGAGGTGGAAAAAGGCGCTCCAACTTAAGGCAAAGATTCCACGGATGGCTCAAAGAGAAAATCCGCGACTTTACGGAAATGAAATGGGCTGAGTTGGGTGGTAAGGTGATAGAAGTTATCGCCGCCTATACTTCAAAATTGGCTTTTGATGGCTCTGGTACGGTTAAACGAAATTCAAAAAAATACTCCTTGGCAACCTTCCCTTCAGGTAAGGGGTTTAATGCGGATTTAAACGGAGCTTACAACATTGGTGCCAGGGGCGTGTTCAAACTCACTCGCAGAAATGACGAGGAGGGTCGTTCCAGCAAAAGATCTCGACGACCGCCTAGAAGCTGGGCTTGCTTGTGTGACCTGTGGACGCTTCGTAGTTCCAGGTTAGCATAGGACACCACCACCTCGTTCAGGTGGTGGAAGCTTCATACCCCTATAATCTCGTAGAACTGTACTGGCAATAGAGTTAATTTGTTGAGAATGAGCTAGTTTTTTTCTCAATAAGCCACAGCTTATTGATTCTTGCGCTTACCCTGCAAGCAATTATAAGTAAAACTTATAATTGCTTGCAAATTAGTTAATTATATTTTATAGCTGAGAAAGTTGGAATTTTTGATTATCCACAGAGATAGCTTACCAATAAGCTAGGGAATGTGTGCAAAGTCAATTTCCGAATAGCCAAAAAAAAAATGGGTGCGGCTCTTTTAAAAGTACGGTAGACTAGATCTCAGTAAAACTGACAAATTAGTCAGAGTAATAGTTTGAGTCAATACCTCCTGGTGGGTGACCAGCTGAAAAAGTCAGCAGTAGTTCAGGAA
>NZ_JAAHIE010000440.1:0-6320 GCF_010671945.1 Moorena sp. SIO4E2 | reverse complement strand
CCACCCTACAAAATCAGGCGATCGGTCTTGCTTGTCACCTATTCAGCAGGTTAAGATTTTTTTGACTTGCTCTACAATTTTAACCGATAAACCAATTAACAACAGGGTAGACGGTAGTGGATTTGCTCACCTCAGGGGTAGGGTGGGCAAATTATGATAGTTTGGTAATTTAATTAGGAATCATGTCCATTTGCCCACCCTACAAGAACTCTTGTTGCTGTTGAGAAGTTAGTGTTTTTTTAGTTTAGCTTTGTCGTAGATTACCCATGAGCTTGGTTAAATTAAGAGTCGGCAAAAGTCACAGTGTAATTATCATATAGCCTTTGAGGTCAAAGGGATTGTGGGAGTGATAGAAATATGGGAGAACCGGAGCGATCGCGATGAGTAATATCATGTCCGGTTGAATACTTATACTAGGAGAGAAAGCAAGGCAGAAGGCAGAAGGCAGCTATGCTGAAGTAAAGGAGTAAGGTTTCAAGGGTAATGGTTTTTTATAACTAATTATCCGGACATGATATAAAACTAATTGCTTTGTGCTGCTCTCGACTGGATATCAATGTTGCCAAGGCTATAGAAAGTTTTATGCCAATAGCCCTTGTCACTAGTAATTCATCTGGTAATAAAACTTTGGTTAAATTAACAGAAAATTTTTTAAAGAAGCTATAAATTATTCAGATAATGTAAGCTTTTGAAGGATTTGGGTTTGTTAGCTGTATTCAAAACATTGCCTTCTGATGTAGATACTTGGAGATCGTGGTGTCTTATGCATAAGGACTTCAAAGTGGAGGTGAGGAGCAGTAGAACGAACTTTAGAGCGAGCTGCTGCGATTGGTTCCCCTTGCTGCACCACCTGTTCCTGGCTCACATATAGTTTACGGTTATGAGCATAGCGTGTCACCAAACCATTGCCGTGATCAATCTTAACTGTATTGCCACAACCATTGTACCAACCCGCGAAAATTACCTTGCCCTGGGCTAGCGCTCGAATCGTGCTACTATGGCTAGTGCTTTCTTCGTCTTGACGTTGAATCGACTCATGTTGAGTGGAGAGACTAGAAACTGGTGGGTTAATCTGTCTTACTACTTCAGATGCTACTCGGTCGGCTTCTTGCTCATACTTGTCCCCAACTTGACCAATAGTTAGCTTTGGCTGCACTGGATTGCCCTGCTGCCAATTGCCCCTTAACTCATGGGAAAGTCCCCTAAACATTGGCATTCGCTGAATTGACTGCCCAGTAACAGGGGAAAGACTACTCAGCAGAGGGTCAATAGTTCGAGCAACTTTCTGTTGGTAACCAGCTTCTGAGTGAGAGTTTTGGTGCTGGGACTTAATTAGATGACCTAGTGCCCGGTTGCCGATTATCCCTTGCAATTCTTCTATGGGGTGGAGCTCTGGCTTGGTACTAGGTGATGGTTGTTGCTGTTGAGAAGTGAGTGTTTTTGTGGTTTGGCTTTGTCGTAGATTACCCATGAGTTTTACGAAATATTTAATAGTTTGTATATTATGAGGTGATTTTACCCCTAAAATTGTCTCGTTTACCAACTAAGTCTTGAGTAATTATTCTCTCATTTTTTTCCAATAAATCATAGAAAGCTTTTAGTCTTTCCAATTTTTCAAGCCAATTTTCCATTTCCTTTGCTACTACTGTAGTTTGATCTATCTCGTCGAGAGAAACTATACTGAGGCGATTCCAATCGAGCTTTCCTTTTCCGTGTTTTTCAGCTTTAGCACCTCCCGCACTAGATAGAGGGTTTGCGGTTGCTTCTGTTGACTTCCAGTTATGAACGTATCCCTCGTTACTCGCACCACCTGGAGCAGTTGTTTCTACTCCAACCTCTAGAGCTCCGAATTTTTCTGTAGTTGGAGGTCGAAAAACAATCAGCAAATGTCCGTGGGCTCCATCTGGCAAAATTATATCACTGTTGAAATCTGTCTGACCAATACCACCAACAGCTAAATTTATGCCATAAAGTTCTGTTCCATAAAATTTATTTTTAATTGCTGCTAGCTTTCCTCCTTGCTCTCGAACTTTTTCTTCATGCCTCGACCTTTTCATGAAGTGTGTACCGAAAGAACGTTTAAACGCTCCGATACTTTCGTCTATTTTTCCTGCTTGAGTTACACCAAGCCAATTCAGTAAGGCATAGGGGTCTCTTACGCCTGCTTCACTTTTTTTCGCTAGCTTAGGAATTACAATATTGACTCTGCCACCATGAGATAGGGCGGTAGCAACATTTTCCGACCACTTCTGATATCTGGGCAAGTTACCCTCAGTTCCAATCTTAGTACATTCTTTTAATCCAGCTTGCATGAGTAAAAATACTTTTTTAAGCACCCCTATGGCTTTTGTATGTTTTTCAATCGCCTCACCTAGATCAACCTTCCTACCTTTCGCCTTACCGTATTGATGTATTTCTTGCTGACGCTTCTTGGCTTCTTCAATAATTATGGCTTTTCTCTCACTCCCTTTTTCCCCTAAATCAAGGGTATTTTGCCAAACTTCAGCAGTGTTACTCCGAATTTCATCCAGATACTCATTACCTCCTGGCTGATTAGCTTTGAAATGTAAAGCCATTTGATAAGGACGAGTTTTAAATAAGTACTCTTTGCTGAGACTAAGTTCTTGTAATAGTTGAGTATCTGAGCGGCATAGCCAAGCTACGCTAGCCACAATTATTCTTTGATTGGGATGTAGTTTGAGCCAGTCATTCTCACTCTTTTTTATTAAGTATTCTTTAGCTTCTTTCAAAGAATACATTTGTAAGCTTTTTAGATATTTATTGCCCTCTTTATCCTTAGCCATATTTTGAATCACATTTAGCTCATTAATACTTAGGAGCTTATTAACACCTCTTTTTTTGAGGTATATATCTTGAAAGTATTTTTGGAACTGCTTCTGAACATCTTTATTGCCGAACCCAAGTTGCTTTAAAACTTCCGGTTTAATTCTCGGCGTTGCTTCCTCCAAGGGTATGTCATGTGTTGCTTCCTCCAAGGGTGTGTCATGTGTTGCTTCCTCCAAGGGTATGTCATGTGTTGCTTCCTCCAAGGGTATGTCATGTGTTGCTTCCTCCAAGGGTATGTCATGTGTTGCTTCCTCCAAGGGTATGTCATGTGTTGCTTCCTCCAAGGGTATGTCATGTATTGAAAGCCAATTTGGAGAATCCGTCCATTTTTTCGGGTGTTCTTCTTTCGGGTATTTTTTTTTGCTTGGTGCCCGCTGTAGAGTTTCACTGCGCTCTAAGTGTACCTGGAATGTTGGAGAACTTGGCACACTATCACTCGGAGACTTACACTGGATTTGCTCCCCAGTTTGCTGCACCACATGGGTTAACTCATGGGCAATTAACTTTTTCCCCTCCTGACTCCCAGGATTATATTCCCCCTGCCGAAAGAAGATATCTTTACCTGTAGTAAAAGCACGAGCCTGAATTGATTGATTCAACTGGTCAGATTGGGCATCAGCGTGAACCCTGACTCCACTAAAATCTGCCCCAAACGACTGTTCCATTGGTTTCCGGATACTCTCAGCGATGGGCATCCCCGACCCCCTTGCCTGTTGAATCGATGTTTCCAACTCTGGGGTAGCCGCCATTCCACCTTCGATGGATTTAAGCTGCACCATTGGCTTCCTCATCAGTTCATCTTGCTGACCTTGAGCTTGAATCGACTGATGTTGAGTTGACAAACTAGAAACTGGTGCGTTAATCCGGTCCACTACTTCCGATGCTACTCGGTCAGCTTCAAGCTCATACTTATCCCCAGCTTCACCAATAGTTAGCTTCGCCTGTACTGGATTGCCCTGCTGCCAATGGCCCATTAACTCATGGGAAAGTCCCCTAAACCTTGGCATTCGCTGAATTGGTTGCCCACTAACAGGGGAGACACTACTCAGCAGAGGATCTTGGGAACGATGAACTTCTCCAGATTTGTATTGCTGGGATTTAATTAGATTACCCAGTGCTCGGTTACCGATTATTCCTTGCAGTTCCTCGATTGGGTGGTATGTTGGCTTCCTACTTCCCGATACAAGAGACTGATCTGGAGTTTGTGTGTTTTTGGTTTGGCTTTGTCGTAGATTACCCATGAGCTTGGTTAAATTAAGAGTCGGCAAAAGTCACAGTGTAATTATCATATAGCCTTTGAGATCAAAGGGATTGTGGCAGGGACGGAAATATGGGAGGACGGGAGCGATCGCATTACATTGACTTACATTGGCTTTTAAAGCATGGTGCATTTTTGTATCTAGTTAGAAGTTTTCCTAATCCCTTAAAGTTTTACTCCGAATGCTTCCTTCACACCTACTATTTCTTGTATTTGAGCTTTTTACCCTCATTAAGTCGCTCAATTAGATTATAGGCAGAAACTGCCATCGGCTTTAGATCACCGACTTTCAAGTCATCTTGCATACGACGAAGTTCAACCACCAAGGCTTTAACTGGTTTGTCACTCAGCCCAACCAAATCGTCAACACTTCCTAAAGCTCCAAGGGAGTTATGAATTACCTCAAAATCAGCTCGCTTGTCTTTGACTAATTTGACTAAGTTGTCTGCTGACTCATCTTCATCCGCTGCTTTAATTTCCTCTGGAAGGTTAACATAGTTCTTTAACAGGTCATATCCAGTAGGAATATGTTCTAGCCATTCTTTACGAGTTAAAGTAATCCGGACTTCTTGAATATTTCCCACCATACCTTTCTCAATTGTTTTTGGAAAAATCGGTTGTCCGCCTTCACCTGTTAACCCAGCAGCATTTAATACTAACTCAGCGAATTGATTAGGATTAGTTTGAAAGTAATTCCTGTAGGGTTCTGCAATTAATCCAAAGTTGTGGGCAAAATCAGTTCGAGCCATCATCGCCCCCGCAATGGCTTTTGAGTTATCTTTATTCATCATCTTTGTTGCTTTGTGGAGATAATTTACCAAGATAGTCACTAGTCCCATTAATTCTTTTTTACTGACACTATCATCAATTCCCCCTACATTTAATCTCTTTACTTGATCATTGACCCATGCATCGGCCTTAGATAAAAATGATAAGTCTCCTTTACCAAATAAATCTTTATTTGCTTTTTGCTTACGAGATTGTTGTTTATGACGTTCTCTTTTAAAGAGATTTTGATTGAGCCATCCAGTGACATTCAAGTCTTCCTTAACAGTAACGTATTCGACAAGATCGCTAATCTTTCCAATATGTAAACCAGCCGTAAGCTGAGGGGAAAAGCTTAATTCCTTTCCATCTGGATAAATTCGGAGATTAGAATCAGGTTCTCCTCCACCTGCTGTTACGTCCTCTGATGGAATAAACTCCTCTCCTTTACGACTATTCAGATAACTTGCCATTGCCACAATGTTATCCATTACTGATTCAACTTCACTTTTACTTTCTAGTGGCTCTGTGACCCATTCTAAGTTAGAGCCTCCTGAAGGACTTGCATCAGCAGTTAGATCAAATTTATCACCTCGAATAAAAGCTGTTGCTTTGGGAACATTCTGACCGAGTAATGGAGGCTCACTAAGTTGTTTATTTACATACATGCTAAAAACCATTGCCTGGTAGTCCTGACTGTCCTCATTTACTCTGGTCATTAGTGCTTGACCGGCATTAGTTAGAGTAGATTGACTATCGTCAGTAAACCATAGGTCTAAACGACCTTGTTGATCCAATCCCTTTTCGTGGTTAGTAAGCTCAACTATTTTTATGGAAGGTTGTTCAGCCATTACTTTAGCCACTTTAATATTGATCGCTAAATCCCGTTGAGTCTTAGCACGTTGAAAGTCTTGCTGGGCTTGTTGCCAGTTACTTACATTTCGCACATTCCACTGTGCTTCAAATTCATATCCCACTCGACGCTGTACAACATCTACGGGAGCACTTTCATTAGTACTAATTTTATCGTTATGGTCAAATTCACTCCCATTATGCTGGTTTAATTGGCGTTGCACAGAGGCTCTATTCTGCTGCACCACATGGGTCAATTCATGGGCAATCAATTCCTGCCCTCCTCGACTCCCAGGGTTGTATTCCCCCTGCCGAAAGAAGATATCTTTACCTGTAGTAAAAGCACGAGCCTGAATAGATTGATTCAACTGGTCAGATTGGGCATCACTGTGAACCCTCACCCCACTAAAATCTGCCCCAAACGACTGTTCCATTGGTTTCCGGATACTTTCGGCGATGGGCATCCCCGACCCCTTTGCCTGTTGGATTGAGCTTTCCAACTCTGGGGTAGCCGCCATTCCACCTTCGATGGATTTAAGCTGCACCATTGGCTTCCTCATCAGTTCATCTTGCTGACCTTGAGCTTGAATCGACTGAT
>NZ_JAAHIE010000044.1:0-27431 GCF_010671945.1 Moorena sp. SIO4E2 | reverse complement strand
TCGTGTCTTCAAACTCCGAGATCCCCCGTTGGTCCCCCTTAAAAAAGGGGGACTTTGAGTATGGCTCCCCCCTTAATAAGGGGGGCTGGGGGGGATCTAATATCTTGCGGAAAACTTTGAAAACACGCCCTAGTCTTAACTACAGGAATTAGACGTAAGCATTCAGCCGTCAGCCGTTGGCCTTTGGCCACGCTACTTGAGGTGCCGTCAGCCGTCAGCCGTTGGCCTATGGCTGATAGCTGAATGCTGAATGCTGATAGCTGAATGCTGATAGCTGAATGCTGAATGCTGAATGCTGATAGCTGAATGCTGAATGCTGAATGCTGAATGCTGAATGCTGATAGCTGAATGCTGAATGCTTACAATTAGACAGCAAATATACCTGTAGTGTTATACTACCTATAGTTTTTTTTGACTAGTTTTGCCTAAGTCCTAAACTAGTTTCATATTTCCTTAAAGCTCTCTTAACAAAACCATTAATTATATTGATAATAACTTGATGCACGTTGTCCGGAACACCTGATAAGATCGTTCTAATCAACGTCAAGATTGTTTTTACAGAAACCTGGAACGGCATAGGAAGCTATAGTTATCAACATTCATTGAGGGGTTTGAGGGAGCTCCTGAATTATATTAGCGCTGTTAGTTCTAACCTCTCGTTGCTAGATAATTGATCAACTACCAATCTAATCAGCCATTAAAGTTAATTCTTGTTTGAACAGTCAGTAGTAACCAAATGTAGTCGAGATAATCTAAAAATGAAAAAAAAACTGGCCAAAATTGTTAATACTGCAGTCACCAGTGTTGCTCTTTGTATTGCGATCGCATGTTACGTTTATAAAGCAGAGGCTGCTCCTGTGTTTCGGAATATTTCCTGGGAAGGAATTAATGGGTTGAGAGTTGAATTTATGTTCAGGTTCGACCAGCAGTTTGTAGTGGGATTTTAAGATAAACCCTCCTAAATAGCCTCAAAAGTAGATCCAGAGCTAGGTAATAGTCCATCAGCAGTATCTCCTTCTCTTGATGCAGTCGCTGCTCCACGTGGGTTTCAGTCATTTTGGTAGCGCCGACGTATTTCCGAGATCTTGCACCATTGTCATTAATCGTAGGCTGGGCAGTGCCTACCAACGCCCTTTGCAAGGTTCATGATCTGTGGTGCACTGCCCACCCTACATGAACCTTGGGTTTCAGTCATTTTGGTAGCGCCGATGTATTTTCCTAGCTCTGCTTCGCTTTTAGGGGATTTCGAGTCTAGAGCCTTTGAAAGTACCACTAGGAGCAATCGTCACCGTTAATAAACTATAGCGCTGTGCCCAGGGAATAGGAAATAGTTACAAAAACAGACCCCGGCGCGGGGAGATGTCCATCTCCCCATCTGCATCTTAGCGTGCTACTTTTATGAATTGGTATTATGTATTGATATTATTTCGGTGGTGGCTTCCAGGGTAAAATAAAATCTACTAATGAGTCAAACAAAATGGTCTAACTTCTACAAATTAGAAGACTGGTGGTCTGTATGGATTGGTCTGCTGTTATTGGGGACGGTGTTTAGTGGCATCATAACCGTTGTGCCAAAGATGCCTAAATGGAAAGGGATAGATTTCTTATCGGCACTCCCCTGGGAATTGTTTCCTAAACTGGCATTGCTCGCCATTGGTTTATGTGCTCTGTTTACCCTTGGCAACCTGGTAATGAAGGGCAAAGAAGGCAGAAACATGATACCAGGCTTTTTGGTTATCTTTCTCTTGTCAGTTTTATCCTATATACTTGGGAATTCACAGACCGCTAAAGCAATTAACCTCGGCTATGCTTTCTGGGCATTGTTGATTGGACTAATCATCAGTAATACGATTGGTACACCAAGGTGGATGATGCCAGCGGTGCGTACTGAATATTACATCAAGACTGGCTTAGTGATTCTCGGTGCAGAAATTCTCTTTAACCGAATTGTCGAATTCGGACCCTATGGTTTAGCGTCCGCTTGGCTGGTTACGCCTATTGTGATCATATTTATGTATCTGTTTGGTACTCGGGTTCTGAAAATGCAGCAGAAATCACTGGTGATGGTAGTCGCCACATCCACATCAGTGTGTGGTGTATCAGCCGCTATTGCAGCAGCAGCAGCCTGTAAGGCTAAGAAAAACGAGTTGACTTTAGCTGTAGGGATGACTCTCATTTTTACTGTTGCCATGATGGTGATCATGCCCTTGTTTGTCAAGGCTGTAGGTATGAATGAATTAGTCAGTGGTGCATGGCTGGGGGGAACCATTGATTCTACTGGCGCAGTTGTCGCTGCTGGTGAAACAGTAGGGGAAATTGCTGGTCAAGCAGCTGCTTTAGTTAAGATGATTCAAAATATGCTGATCGGAGTGATAGCTTTTGCGATCGCTTTATTTTGGGTGTTTTTTATAGAGCGCGAGCCAAATGCTCCTAAACCACAACTGAGGGAATTATGGGTACGTTTGCCCAAGTTTATCTTAGGTTTTATAGCTGCTTCTCTGTTAGTATCCTTTGTTTGTATTCCCTTGATGGGGATGGATACAGTTAAAAACATTCTTAGTCAAACCAAGATCTATCGTGGCTGGCTATTTTGTATCGCATTTTTGTCCATTGGTCTAGACTCGAACTTTCGGGATTTAGGAACACAACTTCAGGGTGGTAAACCCATGATTCTTTATTTGGTAGGGCAGAGTTTTAACATTGTCCTGACTTTGGCTATAGCTTGGCTAATGTTAAGCGGAATTATTTTTCCTATACCGGAGTTAGCACAGTGATAAACACTATCCGAAAATCCCTAATCTTTTTGATTAGTATTTGCTCACTTCCGCTACTACTGTGGTTATTGAATAGCTTGATAGTAGGTGGTTATTTGGGGTCGAGCGTACAGGATATATACGAAAACGAGAGTGATGCTTCAGGAATTTTCTGGACAGATGTAGAGATACTATCTCATGATTAGCCTATTCAACTATAGCAGTTATCTATTGAGTTGGTAACTGCTATGGATAGCAGAATATATCATATAATTTCTGATAAATCTAACGTAAATTCAGGCAAAACATCTTCTCCTGATAATGTTTTCGGAGATTGGATAATTTCTACCTCTTGATTGGGACGATAAATTTCCACAACCTTATTTTGCGGATCAATTAACCATCCTAATCTAGCGCCATTTTCCATATATTCTCGGAGTTTAGCTTGCACCATTTTCAGGGAATCACTGGGAGAACGCAATTCGATCACAAAATCAGGACATAAAGGAACAAATTTATCCTGTTCTTCTGATGTTAACCCTTCCCAACGCTCTCGTTTAACCCAAGACGCATCAGGAGAACGATTTGCTCCATTAGGCAGTTGAAATCCTGTATTAGAGTCAAATGCAACACCAAGTTTCATTTGACTGCTCCACAATTCTAGTTGAGTCGATAGTTTAATATTTCGTCTACCTGTATTTCCTCCCGTAGGTGACATTATGATTAAATCTCCTTCAGAGGTGCGCTCAAATCTTAAATCCCTGTTATCTTGACAAAGCTGAAAAAATTGTTCGTCACTTAAATTAATAGTTAATTCGAGGGTATCAGGTAAATATACCATGTTAATTACCTCCAAAATTATAGAATATTTTTATGAAATAACAAGTACAATTTAAGCTATTTTTACTTTTATTTTTGACTTTTTAAGCCTCAATTTTCAAAACCTCCACCATCGCGTGATAAGCAGCTTTAGGACGATAGGAGTTATCGAAAGGTAGAGGAGAATCTGGTTTACCAAAGAAATCCGGAATCCAGGAATGATGATCTGCAAATTCCCAAGTTAAAAAGGCTGTACAATTGGGAGCCTCTAGACAAACTTGGAGGATATCTCGATATACCTTTGTCTGAGCAGCCACCCGTTCTTCTTGTGTGCCGCTACCATCATGGATTTTTACGTCCATCTCGGTAACCTGAACCTGCAATCCCAACTCACCCAGACGCTTCATGTTTGCTGCTATGTCTTCTGGCTTGGGAGGATTTTGAATACTAACGTGCATCTGAAAGCCAATGCCGTGAATTGGGACATCCCGTTGCCGCAATTCTTTGACCATGGCATAAATTGCATCTGACTTTGCCCCAAGTCCTTCTCCACCGTAGTCATTATAAAACAACGGAACTGTGGGGTCAGCTTCATGAGCCCAGCGAAATGCTAACTCAACGTATTCTGGTCCAATGCCGAGCAACCAAATTGTATCTCGTTTCCTTTGTCCTGCTGAGTCTTGGTCTGCTACCGCTTCATTGACCACATCCCAAGCTGCTAATTGTCCCCGATAGTGACCAACAACAGTATGAATATGTTGTCGCAGGATATGGATTAACTCTTCCGGTGTCCATTGTCCGTGGGTTAGCCACCAAGGCACACTATGATGCCAAACTAGATTATGACCGCGCACCTGCATCTGATTGGCTTTCGCAATGGCCACAAAGTTATCAGCAGCTTCAAAATTATAGTGATGGCGTTGGGGCTGTAGCGCCTCAAACTTCATGATATAAGTTGGTGTCACCATGTTATATTCACGCATCAACACCTCCCGATAACTAGGATCTTCCCGCAACGGTTCCATGGACACTCCCGTTCCAATCGCCAATTTGCGCTTTTGTGCCAACGAACGTAAATTAGTGTTATTTGTATTCATCATTGAGCTATCAATTTTCGATATCGCATGCCTGGTGACTGAGACACTAATCCCATTAGTTCCAACTGTAACAAGGCACTGGATACTGAGCCTGCTTCTAAAGCTGCTTGCTGGACAATGATATCGAATGGGGTTGGTTCAAATGCGATCGCATCCAACACTTTTGCCAATTCTGGCTCTAAGGTCGGTACGGGTAAAGGTTTTTCTATAGCCGAGTGGGGGTCAAGTTCTGGAATAGCTCCCAGCATTTCCAACAAGTGACCTTCACTTAAAATTACATGGGCACCTCGATTTAACAGTCCCAAACAACCGATAGAATTGGGATTATCTAAGGAACCTGGTAGTGCATAGACATCCCGACAGAACTCATTGGCTAGCCTAGCAGTAATTAGCGCTCCGGACTTGTTAGGCGCTTCCATCACTAAAACTGCACGGCTTAAACCAGCAATAATCCGATTCCGTTGGGGAAAGTTGGAGCGTGCGGGTTTGGTACTGGCTGGATACTCGCTGATTACCAATCCCTGCTCTTGAATTTGTTTATAAAGATAACTATTGCTCAAGGGATATACCACATCAAGACCAGTTCCCAAAACTGCTATGGTTCTACCACCCGCTTCCAGACACCCACGATGGGCTTGTGTATCAATTCCCACTGCCATACCGGACACCACTGTAAAACCATGCTTAGCAAGGGTAGCACTGATTTTACGAGTCCAACGTTTACCGTATTCGGTGGGATTGCGGGTACCCACAATACCGACTATCGGCTTGCTACCGTAATTTTCTTGTAGATCAACTAGTCCGCTATAGTATAGCGTTGCGGGAGGACTAGGAATTTCTTGTAACAAGCGGGGATACTCCCCATCCGCTGGTGTCCAGAAACAAGGATTTTTGACCAAGTGTTGCTCAAGTAGCTGTTGCGGATTAGTTTGCCCACGCATTTTCACTACTCTTTCGATCAGCCGCACCCCGAACCCCTCAACTGCTCCTAACTCTGAAGCTGACGCTTTCCAAGCCTCTGCCAGAGTTCCAAACTGTTGGTGTAGCCGTTGGAGCAATACTGATCCGATACCGGGAACTTCTGACCATGCTAGCCAGTACGCACGTTCTTCTTGCTTGGTCAATCGCTTCGCTCCAATTATAAATTATCAATTCAAAATCAAAAAATACCCCATCAATCCAATTATAAATTATCAAAAAAAATTCAAAAATACTCCATAAATTCAATTATAAATTATCAAAAAAATATAATTTTCTTAATTCTTAATTCTTAATTCTTAATTCTTAATTCTTAATTCTTAAACTGGATGCTGTCCATAAAACGGCAGTACTTCTGACCAGTTGGGGCGCTTTCCCTGTTGCCAATCGAGATAAGCAAGTTCCAAGACACCCCTAGCATAACTCCCTAAATTGGCCGGAGCCTCTAGCAATCGTAATGGTGTTTCTAAGGTATCCAAAACTTGTTTCCATTGATCTGAAGTCATGACAGCATCTGGTAAAATCTTCCTCAGCCCCAAACCAGCTATTGATGGCTGATAGATGGCGGTATACAGCTGACCCCGTTGGGCAGGCATTTGAATAGCAATCTGAGTGCTTAGTGATAAGTTTTGAGTGCTAATTGCTGATTGCTGATTGCTGATTGCTGATCCCGAGTTGTCTTGATACATAGCTCCCTCTTCCCCCTCTTTCCCCTCTTCCCCTAACCAGGCGATCGCTGCCAGTGTAGAAATGCCAAACAGGGGAATATCTAACTGTTGTGCTAGGGTACGAGCAGTAACTATACCGATACGGGTACTCGTAAAGCTACCTGGTCCAATAGCTACCGCAATGAATTCTAAGTTTTCCCAACTTTGGGAATTCAGAAATTCAGTCAAGTGCTGATGCAATTGGGCAGACAACTCTCGCCCTAAGTCCCAAGTTTGGCAGCGGGTATCCTTGGCAAAGTTACTGATCACCAGCCCCAGTTGAGGACTAGTGGTGTGAAGGGCAAGAGCATATTTGTTTGGTTCGAGAATCGGCATTTTGGTATGATTTTCGATTGGAGAAGCTTGATCAAGTATCCTCAAAGCCAAAAGGTTATCACTATCCATGGATCCTACCCTGACTCAAATTGGGACTCAGATGTCCAAACTGACTGGTGTCCGAGCGATTATGAAAGATATTATCGAAACCCTACGAGCTGGTCAGGGACAAGATTGGATTAATCTCAGTGCAGGGAATCCAGTGATTTTGCCAGAAGTCGAGCAACTTTGGCGCGATTGTACGGCACAACTGTTGGCTAGCTCAGACTACGGTGAGGTGATTTGCCGCTATGGGTCATCTCAAGGATACCAGCCTCTGATCGATGCGATCGCAAAGGATTTCAATCAACGCTACGGTCTTTCCCTAAGCGATCGCCATATCCTGATTACTCCCGGTTCTCAATCCATTTACTTCTACGCCGCTAACGTTTTTGGTGGCTACACCAGCAGCGGCCAACTCAAACAAGTTGTCTTGCCCCTTTCTCCAGAATACACTGGCTATGGAGGAGTAAGCTTGACTCCAGAAGCAGTATATGCATACAAACCTACTCTGGAAATTAATCACGAGCAACACCGCTTTAAGTATCGCCCTGATTTCAGCCAATTAAAGATTAGCCAAGAGACTGGCTGTGTAATTGTTTCCCGTCCCTGTAATCCCACTGGCAATGTTATCACCGATGAAGAAGTAATCAAAATTGCCGAAATAGCTACACCATTCAATGTGCCAGTGTTGATTGACGCAGCTTATGCTCCACCGTTTCCAGCACTGAACTTTACCGAAATGACACCAGTCTTTCGAGACAATATCATCCACTGTCTGAGTTTATCAAAAGCTGGACTACCAGGGGAACGGGTTGGTGTAGCCATTGGAAATCCCAAGCTAATTAGCATTTTGGAATCCTTCCAGACCAATCTTTGTATTCATTCGTCCCGCTATGGACAAGCTATTGCCGCAAAAGCGATCGCATCTGGAGCACTCCCCGAGATTGCCACTAATGTGATTCGCCCCCACTACCAGAAAAAGTTTGTGACCCTTGAACTTACATTAGACAAATCTATGCCCAAAGACTTGCCTTGGTTCTTGCATCGGGGTGAAGGAGCTATCTTTGCTTGGTTGTGGTTACAGGATTTGCCAATTACCGACTGGGAACTGTACCAAAAGTTGAAGCAGGTGGGTGTGATTGTTGTGCCTGGGAGTACATTTTTCCCCGGCTTACGAGAAGACTGGTCTCACCAGCAACAGTGCATTCGCATCAGCCTTACCGCTACTGAAGAAGAAATTGAAATTGCCATGCAGCGTTTAGCAACATTGGTCGAGGAAGTCTATCGGATTGGGTCAGGTTAGTGTTTCCGTTGGAGATAGTGTTTCCGTTGGAGATGTTGTGATCATCTAACAGCGTTCCATAGTACTTGTTCGGTGAGTACTTATTAAGTAATATTCAAACTATATTAACAGATGGAACAGCAGCAGCTAGCACAAGTGTTGGAAACTGGCGATCTAGGGGAGTTGCTAGGCATTATTAACCAGCCTAACTTGCTCACCACCCTTGACTCTACACAGATGTGTAGGATTATCAAAGGACTTGGGCAAGTAGTGGAACAACAAACTGCTCAGTTAACTCAGGTCAATCAGCAATTACAACCGGAAATCACCAACCGTAAGCAGGTTCAGGAGAAATGGCCCCTGGGTGATCAGCAATTGGAATACCAATTTCAAAAACAGACAACAGAATTGTCCGAAGCTAATCATCAGCTGCGACAAGCAAAAGAGCAACTAGAGGCAGTTTTGGATGCTGTACCGGGAGCGGTGTCTTGGATTAGTGCTGATGGTCGATATCTTGGGGTGAACCGACATCTGGCTCAGAGCCTGCAATTACCTCCAGAGACTTTTGTCGGTAAAGAGTTGGGCTTTCTGGAGAGCAGCCCTCAGTTTGTTGGCTTTATGGGTGAGTTTCTCGCCTGTCGGGACTCAGGAGCTTCCCAGGTGGTCGAGCTGAAAGTGAAAAATTCTTCGAGATATTATCTAATTGCCGCTCAGAAGTACCAGCAAGGTGCTGCAGCCGTGTGTGTAGGGATTGATATCACCGAGCATAAACAGGCAGAATTAGCTCTACAACAGCTCAACCAAGAACTAGAACTCAGAGTCGAACAACGGACTTCTGACCTACGGTTCGTCAATGAACAACTTCGCAAAAGTGAGGAACAATTTCGCCTGATTTTTGAACTCTCTCCCATGGGTATGGCAATTACCAGCACTGATGACTCCGTGCTAAAGGTTAATCAAGCCTGTTGTGACACGGTTGGTTACACAGCCGAGGAACTGGGGCAGAAAAAGGCTACAGATATTATCCATCCCGATGATTTGACAATTAACCTTACCCCGAATCAAGACTTGTGGCCAGGAAGAACATCCCACTTTCAGATGGAAAATCGCTTACTCTCCAAAGATGGTAGAGTGATCCATGTTTTGACCAAGAAAGCAGTTTTAGTCAGGGATTCTCAAGGTAAGCCCCGAAAATTTTTTTATCAAATTGTAGATATCACCGAACGCAAGCAAGCAGAAAATCAGGTGAGAGCCTCTCTAACCGAAAAAGAGGTTTTGCTCAAAGAAATTCATCACCGGGTCAAAAATAACCTGCAAATTATTTCTAGCCTACTCCGACTACAGTCAAGGAAAGTTGAAGATCCACAAGCATTAAGTTTGTTCAAAGATTCCCAGCATCGGGTTCAATCTATGGCTCTGATTCACCAGCAGCTGTATCAATCGCCAAATTTAGCCCAGATTAATTTCGGAAAATACATTCAAACCTTAACCAATAACTTGTTCCGTTCCTACGGCATTAACCCACAGACAATCGCCCTCAATATCGAAGTTACCACAGCTCCCTTGACCATTGATGTAGCTATTCCCTGTGGGCTAATCATCAATGAATTGGTGTCTAATTCACTCAAATATGCCTTTCCTGAAAATCAAGAGGGTAAGATGGAAATCAGTCTAAGTTCAGATCAACAGGGTCAGCTAATCCTGAAGGTAAGTGATAATGGTATTGGTTTACCGGACAATTTAGACTTTCAATCCACTAAATCCCTTGGTTTGAGTATTGTTCGTAACTTGACTGCACAACTGGGGGGTAACATCATCCTTGACTGTAGCCAAGGCACTAGATTAGAAATAAAGTTTCCCCATTCACTGGATCTCTAGGGCAAGTCGAGCATGACCAAGAAAAAAATCCTAGTTGTTGAAGATGAAACCCTTGTGGCTATGGATATCAAGAATAGCCTCAAACTCCTAGGGTACATGGTTCCTGCTGTGGCTGTATCTGGAGAAGAAGCAGTTATAAAAGCTGAGGAAATTCAACCGGATTTAATCCTGATGGATATTCGTCTGAAAGGGGAAATAGATGGAGTGACTGCTGCCAGACTGATTAGGACAAAATGGAATATCCCAGTGGTCTATTTGACGGCCTATAGTGATGATATCACCCTAGAAAGAGCTAAGATAACCCAACCGTTTGGTTACCTCCTGAAACCATTTGAGGAAGAAGAACTGCGAGTTACCATTGAAATTGCCCTTTCTCGCTTCCAAGCAGAAACAAAAATCCGTCAAGCACTAGTAATAGAACAGGAGCTTAGAGAACAAAAATCTAGCTTTGTCTCTATTGTTTCCCACGAATGTCGTACACCTCTGAGTAAAGTTCTCCTAGCTACTGAATTGTTAGAACGTTATAGCAAAGATTTGGTCAAGGATAAACATCGCAAGTATTTTGAGCAAATTAAAGGCTCTATCCAAGATATGAGACAACTCTTGGATGAAATCCTCTTTATTGAAAAAGCAGAAGGAAACAAGCTAAATTTTCACCCAACTCCAATTAACCTAGTAGAATTATGCTCTGA
Source organism: Moorena sp. SIO4E2 (assembly GCF_010671945.1). Lineage (NCBI taxonomy): Bacteria > Bacillati > Cyanobacteriota > Cyanophyceae > Coleofasciculales > Coleofasciculaceae > Moorena > Moorena sp. SIO4E2. The sequence continues at coordinate 16,847 of NZ_JAAHIE010000044.1, read as the reverse complement.
TTTGATAGAGCAGATGCAGTTGGCTACCGAGGGGAGCCATAGGATTATTTTGACTTCTCAAGGTAATATTCCTGATGCCTATATGGATACCCAACTCCTCAGATATATTTTCAATAACTTGCTATCCAATGGGATTAAGTATTCTCCTGAAGGGGGAACGGTAGAGTTTCAGTTAACCGTGGAAGGTAACTGGGCAATTTTTAAAATTAAAGACTCGGGAATTGGTATTCCCGAACAAGAGCTTTCCCAGCTGTTTGAACCTTTCCAGCGAGCTAGCAATGTTGGGGATATTCCTGGTACAGGTCTAGGATTATCGATTGTTAAAAAGAGTGTAGAGCAGCACCGTGGTCAAATTTTGGTAGATAGCCAGGTTGGTGTCGGTACTGTGTTTACCGTTAGACTACCCCTGTCCAGTCAGGATTGGGAGTAAGCTGGTCTTCCTTTGAATGCCATGGTTATGACAGCAGGGAAGCTTCGGGTGCAGGGGAGCTTCTGGAGCAGGGGCAGACTTGATATAACTTTATAATGCAATTTGTGCATTTAATTTATGCATTTTTTTAATTAAAATCATTATTAAGTAACAAAATATACAAAATTTTAGCAATACTTTAAATTAATTTATCAACATCAAGAGTAGTGACATCAGAGGCTCTGGACAAAACTTATCGCAATAGAGCAATAGGCAACGAGGGAACAGCTATGACCAGCGCAGCTAAGCCAGCCGCCAAAAAACTGAACAAATTTGAAAAATTCAAGGCAAAGAAAGATGGTCTTGCCATTAAGGAACAAATAGAAGAGTTTGCCAGAATTGGCTGGGAAGCAATAGATCCAGATGACCTACAGCATCGGCTGAAGTGGATGGGTGTCTTTTATAGACCTGTTACTCCAGGCAAGTTCATGCTAAGGATGCGGACACCCAACGGGATTGTCAACAGCACTCAGATGCAGGTACTAGCTGAGATAGTCCAGCGTTATGGTGAAGATGGTAGTGCTGATATTACAACTCGCCAAAACATCCAGTTGCGAGGTATCCGCATTGAAGACATGCCTGATATTTTCCGCAGGTTCGAGCAAGTTGGCTTAACTAGCGTCCAATCTGGTATGGACAATGTCCGCAATATTACTGGTTCTCCCATGGCGGGGATAGATCGCGATGAATTAATTGACACTCGGGATCTTGTCCAAAAAGTACAGGACATGATCACTAATAACAGTCAAGGAAATTATGAGTTTACTAACTTGCCCCGTAAATTCAATATTGCTATTGAAGGGGGTCGGGATAACTCAGTCCATGCTGAAATTAATGATATTGCCTTCGTGCCTGCCTACAAAGATGGACAACTAGGCTTGAATGTACTCGTAGGTGGCTTTTTCTCGGCCAAGCGTTGTGAAGCTGCTGTTCCCCTCAATGCTTGGGTACTGCCTAATGATGATGTGGTTGACTTGTGTCGTGCTATACTAGAGGTTTATCGCGACGAAGGCTCGCGGGCGAATCGGCAAAAATCCCGGATGATGTGGTTGATTGATGAGTGGGGGATTGATAAGTTCCGGGAGGAAGTCAGTAAGCAGTTTGGTAGAGAACTCCCGACGGCTGCTCCTCACGATGAAATAGATTGGGAAAAACGAGACCATATCGGTGTTTTTGCTCAAAAGCAACCAGGTCTGAATTATGTGGGTTTACACGTGCCCGTTGGTAGGCTTTATGCTCAGCAGATGTTTGATATGGCACGGATGGCTGAGGCTTATGGCAGTGGCGAAATCCGCCTCACAGTTGAGCAGAATGTGATTATTCCGAATATTCCGGATGCTAATCTCGACGCTTTCTTAGCTGAACCCCTCTTGCAGAAATTTACCCTTGAGCCCAAACCCCTAGAACGGCTTCTAGTATCTTGCACAGGAGCACAGTTCTGCAATTTTGCTCTGATTGAAACCAAAAATCGTGCCTTGGCAATAGTTCGGGAACTGGAAGAAAAGTTAGACATACCAAACCCCGTGCGGATTCATTGGACAGGTTGTCCCAACTCTTGTGGTCAACCCCAAGTAGCTGATATTGGTTTGATGGGAACCAAGGTGCGTAAAGACGGTAAGTCTGTTGAAGGAGTCAATATTTACATGGGTGGCAAAGTCGGGAAAGATGCTAAACTGGGCGAGTGTGTGCTCAAAAGTGTGGCTTGTGATGACTTACCAGAGGTCTTGGGTAATATACTGATCGAGAATTTTGGAGCAAAATCCCACTAGGTTAGTTCTGAGTCGGAGTTGCTAATAGTGAATAGAAAACCTTAGCAAAGGTTATCAAGCATGTATAAAGCGCTCAAGACTAAACTAAAACTCAATAACTATCAAAAAACCTTGATGGCACAACATGCTGGGTACTCTCGATGGGTATACAACTGGGGCTTGGCAATATGGCAGGAAGCCTCTCAACAAGGATTGAAACCCTCAGTGAGTACAATCAGAAAATTGTTTACCCACCACGTTAAACCTAACTACCCTTGGATGAGTCAACTATCATCCAAAGTGTACCAGTACGCCTTAATTAACTTAGGCTCAGCTTACAAATGCTTTTTCCAAGGACTAGGGAAATATCCCAGATTCAAAAAAAAGGGTAGACACGATAGCTTCACCATAGATAATTCGGGAAAACCGATAAAATTTTCAGGATGCAAGCACAAACTACCCAAGTTGGGATGGGTAAGAACTTATGAACCATTGCCAGATTTAGAAACAAAAAAAATCACTATATCTCGTCAAGCTGACGGCTGGTATCTGAGCTTTCATTATCAGTATCAACCACAACCAACACATAAACAAATCGATGTGGTTGGGGTAGATGTGGGAATAAAAGAATTAGCCACCCTTAGTACAGGGAAGGTTTTCACTGGTTCATTACCCTACCGCCAAGCTAAAAAGCGACTAGCTAGATTACACCGTGATTTGTCGAGAAAGACAAAAGGTTCCAAGAACTGGCACAAGTCAGTAAACCGATTAGCATTACAGCATCAAAGAGTTGCCAACATTCGCAAAGACACATTGGAAAAACTCACAACTTACTTAGCCAAAAACCACGGCACGGTGGTAATTGAGGATTTAAATGTATCGGGAATGATGGCTAATCATAAGCTGGCTAGTTCGATCGCTGACCAAGGATTCTATGAATTCAAAAGACAACTTGAGTATAAGTGTCAGTGGTATGGTGCCAAATTGGTAAAGGTGGATAGGTTCTATCCATCATCTCAGCTTTGTTCAAGTTGCGGGCATCGTCAGAAGATGCCGTTGGCAATCAGGACGTATAACTGTAGTGAATGTGGTCTAATCCTGGACAGGGATTTGAACGCAGCGATAAATCTGAAAAACGCCGTGGGCTCTACGGTGTCTGCCTGTGGACGGGGTGCTGCCGACAGTCCCGAAAGAAGCAGGAAATAAACAGCATTAACTAGCATTAGCTAGGTTTGTATCAGTTTTATGGAGCAGCAGCGCCGCAAGTTTCTCAAATACATCGGGTATGCCACAGTAGGATGTGGTTTTAGTGCCTGTAGCTCAAATAATCTATTCGATTTCCCAAAACGCGATCGCTCCTCTGAGCCAACTCAAGGACCTCCAGCTAACTTTGGTAAGTTAGAGAAAACTAACCTCACCATTGGCTTTGTTCCTGTAACTGACTGTGCTCCTTTAATCATTGCCAAAGAAAAGGGTTTTTTTCAGCGTTATGGTCTGAATGTGGGTCTTAAAAAATATCCTGACTGGTCAGCGGTTCACAAAGACTTACTATCATGGGGTATAGATGCCTGCGTTGCCTTGTTTGGATTGCCAATACTAACCAATTTTGGTTCACCCAAGGCACCAGTGATATCTCTAATGATGCTCAATCGCAATGGTGCTGGGATCACCTTTTCCAAAAAAGCTTGGCAAGGTGCTATTCGTGCTTCAACGGAGTACTATAATTTCCAAGATTTTGCCTACTCCTACAGGAAATACATTAAAAAATTAGCCGAGCCCCTCAAGCTAGGGATAGACTTGACCAACTCCATGGCAAACTATACCCTTCTCTACTGGCTATCAGCTATAGAGATTAATCCCGATAAACAGATTAAGTTAATCGAGTTTCCACCATCTCAAATGGTATACAAACTCCAAGCTGGGATAGTAGATGGCTACTGTTTAGATGAGCCCTGGAACCAAAGAGCAGTTGTAGACCAGTCTGGATTTACGGTTTATGTCAATCGGGATATTTGGAAAGGTCATCCAGGAAAAATACTCGCAACCATGGGACCTTGGGCAGAAAAACATCCCACAACCGCCCGAGCCTTGGTAGCGGCTGTTTTGGAAGCTTGTCAGTATTGTGACCAACTAGAAAATCGCCAGTCAATTGCTCAGATTATATCTAGGAGCAAATACATCGACACTAAGGTAAATTATATAGAAGGTTCTTTACTGGGCAACTATAATTATGGTGGCTTTGACCAGAAAGACCGATTTGAAGCAATCCCTGATTTTAATTTATTTCACTTCCAAGATACAGACTATCTGAAAAAGCCCAATCATGCTAATTATCCTTGGCGCTCCCATGGTGTTTGGTTGCTAACCCAAATGATTCGCTGGCGTCATATTAACCGACGTCAATATCCTAAGGATGCGGATAAAATTATCGACCGGATTTATCCAGTGAAAATTTATGAAGAGGTTGCCAAGGCGTTGAAAATCGATCTACCTAGTGAGCGTATGAGGGTTGAACCTGCTGATGTGTTTGTGGATCAAAGAGCATTTGATCCTAGTCAGCCAGTTAATTATCTCAATGGTTTCGATATCCGAGCTGATCGTTCTCAGCTATTTGCTGCTGTCAATTAAGCCTTCAGCTTATGCGCTACAGATGGTGCTACTTGAGGTGCTATCAGCTATCAGTCACTTAAGACCCAAGCATCGCCCAAGTAAAAAAGCCCAAGTAAAAAATCCCAAGTAAAAAAGCCGACCTAGAGACTTTATCTATTGAAAGTCTCTAAACTTCTTATGCGCCCAAGGCTTGCATCACATTAGCTGGTTTAGAATGCCATGCAGCTAAAACCACCAATCAACCTTCAGCTGCTTCACTAATTGGCTTTGCTTAACTTAGGAATAATCTCAAGTTATAGTTCGGTCAGTGGTCAGTAGTCAATTACCCATTACCTATTACCCATTACCCATTAACCATTACCCATTACCCATTACCCATTACCCATTACCCATTACCCATTACTCTCAATTCATTCCACAATTGGCCAACACGCCAATTTTATGGCTTTGATGTAACTATTGAATAGTAAATATGCATTTAATTCAACATAATATACAATTTGTAACAAATCATACGAAACTTCTGTTTCAGGGGTGTCACTATTAGTACCTGAACAATAGTATTAAGTTAACCTCAGAAAATTAGTATCTATGGGCGATTACTGTAGCAATGAATTCCGAAAGAATTACCCTAAAACAATAAGCTATAGTATTCAAACTAATAGGTAACTTTAATCAGTCAGCAAGTTGATGGCAACCGATCAGCTGGATTGTTTTGAAAGGGATTCTTTGGAGTAGTTTTTGGAGGAGACTAAATTAACCCAAACGCTCAGCTGTAATGGCTAATGCTGTTGGTGCGTGAATCTTCTGTTTTCGTAGTTTGTTTGAGTAGAGGAAAGGTATATAGATGCTCGCAGAAATGTGGTCCTTTCGTGGTAGGTATAAAATCCTCCACATGACCTGGTTTGCTTTCTTCCTGTCATTTGTAGTGTGGTTCAACTTAGCGCCCCTAGCAACACAGGTGAAATCAGACTTCGGTCTCGAAGTAGGTCAAATCCGAACCATCGCAATTTGTAACGTTGCCCTGACAGTGCCTGCCCGTATCATCATCGGGATGCTGTTAGATAAATACGGACCAAGAATCACCTACTCCCTTTTGCTGATTTATGCAGCAATACCTTGTATTGCTTTTGCCTCGGCACAGAACTTTAGTCAACTGGTGATTAGCCGCTTGGCACTGAGTATCGTAGGTGCAGGTTTTGTGATTGGCATCCGGATGACGGCAGAATGGTTCCCTCCCAAAGAAATTGGTTTAGCCGAAGGTATTTACGGGGGCTGGGGTAACTTTGGTTCTGCAGCAGCAGCCTTTACCCTACCTACCATTGCCGCATTTTTAGCCTTTGGCAGTCCAGGTCTGAACTGGCGCTTTTCCATTGCTGGGACCGGGATTATCGCTGCTCTGTATGGTGTCCTCTATTATTTTAACGTCCAAGATACTCCCCCAGGCAAAGTTTATCAGAAGCCCAAAAGCGCCAGAGGAATGGAAGTCACCACCAAAAAAGACTTTTGGTTTCTGATGGTGATGAATGCTCCTCTATCCATCATTCTTGGTGTCCTGGCTTGGCGCTTGAATAAAGTAGGCTTTTTCGAGCAAAATGTTCTCTACATCGTTTGGGCTGGTCTACTTGGGTTGTATTTGTTCCAAGCTTACAACTGCTGGGCAGTTAACAAAGATTTGTTAGCAGGTCGTAAGCGCTATCCTCCTGAAGACCGCTTCAATTTTTCTCAAGTTGCCATTCTAGAGTTGACCTACGTTGTTAACTTCGGCTCTGAATTAGCTGTAGTTTCTATGCTCCCTGCTTTCTTTGAAGGCACCTTCGGACTGAGCAAACAAGCAGCCGGGATGATTGCTGCTAGCTACGCCTTCATGAACTTGATGTCCCGTCCTGGTGGGGGTTTAATCTCTGATAAACTGGGTAGCCGCAAGATGACCATGGCAGTTCTAACATTCTGTATGGGTATTGGCTATCTGATCTTCAGTACGGTGAAAGGAGGCTGGTGGCTTCCTGGTGCGGTACTGCTGACCATGGCTTGTTCCTTCTTTGTGCAAGCTGGAGAAGGCTCTACCTTTGCCATCGTACCTCTGGTGAAGCGACGGATCACCGGTCAGGTGGCTGGTAACGTAGGTGCTTACGGAAACGTGGGTGCTGTCGCTTACCTGACTATCTTCAGTTTATTGCCAGCAGGAGATGTGGGTAACCGCATATTCTTCCAGATGTTGGGTGTTACAGCTTTGATTGTTGCCTTCCTGTGCTTCCTAGTCTTAAAAGAACCTAAGGGTTCCTTTGCTGACCTCCATGAAGGGGAAGAACAATACGCTACTGCTGCTAGCCCTGCTGCCGCTATGGAAACTGGAGACTTGATGAACTAGTTACTTGTTGGGTATGGTTGACATCACTCTAGAGATGCAACAAAAACACGAATTTTCTACCCTTACCTTGTCAAATACTATTCATTTTCTTACACTGAAATGAGTCAGTAACTTGTTTAACAAGGGAACACTACCGCCCAACGAAGAACTAAAAGCTCCTGAAGCTGGTCGTAAGTTAAGCGACGTAAAATAATGGACTGAGTGAAGTTACAGTGCGGCGAACGGAGTAGGCCAAGAGCCTCCATCAATAAATAAAATTAGCGCTTTGTCTTTGGCAAAGCTTTGTCGGCAACAACCATTAGTTTTAACTAATGCTATACCATCGTCCTACCGAATTAGGTTTGTACAGGTTAAATGTTGCACTAGATGGCTCAAAAATATCTAGATAAAAGTGGGGCAATCTTAATCAAGATTGCCCCAACGCTCACCTCCGAAATAATCGCTTCTTAAACAAGGAAAAAATAGTCAACCTTTAGGTATTAGCTCTTCAAGACTTAACCTGATTTTGAATTAACAAAAATTTTCACAAAATCCTATCGAAAGATATAATTGCTATTGAAAAATCCTTAAGACGGTAAATAATGTAGCGAACTAGCTAACTAATTTATGATTAATTTTTATGATTAATTTTAACTCAACATTTGTTAGTAATAACTGATATTTGATATAAGAAATATTAATAATATTAATCATAAATTAAGTGAAAAAACTATTTAATATAGTTACAAACTATAAAAATAGTGAAAAAAAAAAATTGGGGGAAAACATCATGACTGACTCAGCTAAGACACTCTGTCCCTACTGTGGGGTGGGCTGTGGTCTGGAAGTATTGCCTCCAGCTGGTTCTGGTCGTGCTACCTATCGAGATAGCCAAGGCAATCCGATTTGGAAAGTCAGAGGCGATCGCTCTCATCCCTCAAACCAGGGTATGGTTTGTGTCAAAGGTGCCACGGTTAGCGAGTCTTTGGATAAAGACCGCCTCAAGTATCCCATGATGCGGGATTCCCTAGACCAACCATTTCAGCGAGTCAGTTGGGATGAAGCCCTAGACCGAGTAGTGAATCGGATTCAGACGGTTCGTTTCACCCAAGGACCAGAAGCAATTTGTATGTACGGTTCCGGTCAGTTCCAAACCGAAGACTACTATATTGCCCAGAAATTGCTCAAAGGTTGTCTCGGTACCAATAACTTTGATGCTAATTCCCGCCTGTGCATGTCCTCAGCTGTAGCTGGATACATCCAAAGTTTTGGTTCCGATGGTCCTCCCTGCTGCTATGACGATCTAGAATTAACTGACTGTGCCTTTTTGATTGGGACTAATACAGCAGACTGTCACCCCATTGTATTTAACCGTCTACGTAAGCATCACAAAAAGCATCGTCATGTTAAAATGATAGTGGTAGATCCTCGCCGCACGTCTACCGCTAAGCTGGCTGATTTACATCTAGCGATTAAACCGGGTACTGACATTGATTTACTCAATGGTATGGCTCACTTACTATTGCGCTGGGGTAAACTGGACACGGAATTTATTGAGGAGTGTACCAGCGACTTCTCCGCATACGCTCAGATAATTATCAACTATCCACCGGAAATCGTTGCTGAAAGATGTGGTATACCGGTGCATGAACTTGAGGAAGCCGCTCGCTACTGGGCAAAATCAAAGCGTGTCCTGTCTTTGTGGTCAATGGGGGTTAACCAATCCTCAGAAGGTACCGCTAAAGTCCGCACCATCATCAATCTGCACCTGATGACAGGCAACATTGGTAAACCAGGAACAGGACCATTTTCTCTAACTGGTCAACCTAATGCGATGGGAGGACGAGAAGCTGGGGGACTGGCTCACATCTTACCGGGTTATCGGGTAGTAAAGAATCCCCAACACCGTAGTGAGGTGGAACAGTTATGGAAACTCAAGCCAGGGACAATTTCTCCTAATCCTGGTCTTGATGCTTGGAGCATGATCAAAGGTTTAGAAACTGGAGAAGTCGGTTTCTTGTGGATTGCTGCCACTAACCCAGCTGTCAGTATGCCGGATATTGAACGAACTAAGGCAGCCCTAAGAAAATCCGCCTTTACTGTCTATCAAGATGCCTACTACCCCACTGAAACCGCTGCCTATGCTCATGTCTTGCTCCCAGCAGCCCAGTGGAGTGAAAAGACTGGCGCTATGACTAACTCTGAGCGAGTTGTCACCCTTTGCCCCCAATTCCGTAATCCACCAGGGGAAGCCAGACCGGATTGGGAAATCTTTGCGGAAGTAGGGCGTCGCCTAGGCTTTACTAAAGAATTTGACTTTACTGACTCTGCTGCTGTTTATCGGGAATTTGTCCAACTGACCCGTGGACGACTTTGTGACATGACCGGACTTAGTCACGAACGCTTACGGAAAGACGGTCCGATTCAATGGCCTTGCCCTGAGGAGTTCCAAAACCAAGAGTCTTCTGAGTCAATCAGCAATACTGGCAAACGGCTTTATACTGACTTCCGATTCAATACGCCAGATAGCAAGGCAAAATTTGCCGCTTTCCATTCTAAAGGACTGGCAGAACCCCCGTCGGACGAGTATCCGTTGGTGCTGACCAGTGGCAGACTTTATGGTCACTGGCACACCCAAACCCGCACCGGACGGATTGAGAAAATCACCAAAATGTACCCCAATCCGTTACTAGAAATTCATCCCCGTGATGCCCAGAAGCTGGGGATTCAAGATGGGGGTTGGGTAGAAGTGCGATCGCGTCGCGGAACTTGCCGCTTCCCAGCTCAAGTCACTAAAGCGATTACTCCTGGTACAGTGTTTGCTCCCATGCACTGGGGAGCTTTGTGGGCAAATCAGGCAGAAGCTAATGCTCTGACCCATCCCGAATCTTGTCCCATTTCCCTGGAACCAGAATTAAAAGCCTGTGCTGTTAACTTGGTGCCCATCAGTGAAACTGACAGTATGCGATCGCAAAATCCCAACCAAGAGCCATTAGGAACACCGATTTTACAGAAGCTCAAAGTTTTTAGTTAATTGTTTAAAGTTTCCATTCTCAATTGCGCTCTCCAAGAGTTTCCCAAAGACCTGCCTCACCAAGGGTGATTGGAGTCTGGGTTTGTGTCTGGGCAAAATTTGAAATAGACATAAACGGCACTAACCCCATCACCAAGGAGCACAAAACTATCAGCATAGTCATCCTGACTGGATGCTGCCACTGTGTAGTTACAACATGAGACTGGGTTGTGCTGCTAAGCTCTTGCATGCTCATGACTAAAACCTCAAAATAGATGTGTACGAATATATGGATAGTTCACTGCTTCCTGTCAGGATGCAGTGCATTGTTCGTCTTCATGCCAAGTTGCAGGGACAGTCGGCAACTTGGTATTTGTTTATACACCGAAATCCTTTACATTTTGAATCATACAAACATTTTGGTAAAAAGTAGCTATATTTACCAAATAAAAACACAAAAAGTAACACTAGTTACAGATTTTCATTAATTTTTGTGAAAAAGAGTAAATTATGAAGTTTATAGGCATAGATCTTGGCTGGACTTCTGGAGCGACTGGAAGTTCCTGCTAAAAGGGAAAAGACTGATCAACTCTCAGGGCACGCCCTATGGCAAAATAGTAATCGTCGAGAAAAATCAACAACAATAAAGTAATCCCAGTGAGTCCTACTGCCCAAGCGCCCAAGACTACTACTCGCCGCCTAGTGTTTCCTTTCACCGCCATTGTCGGTCAGGAAGAAATGAAACTGGCATTGCTCCTAAATGTGATCGATCCCAAAATTGGGGGAGTAATGATCATGGGCGATCGCGGCACAGGCAAATCTACTACCATTCGTGCCTTAGCTGATTTATTACCAGAAATCGATGTAGTTGCTGAAGACCCCTTTAACAGTGACCCATTGGATCCTGACTGGATGGGCAATGGTAATGGAGCATCTGCATCCAGGACTTCGGTCAAGAAAAAAGTTCCCATGATAGATTTACCCTTAGGGGCAACTGAAGACCGGGTTTGTGGTACAATCGATATAGAAAAAGCATTATCTGAAGGTGTCAAAGCTTTTGAACCAGGACTTCTGGCTAAAGCTAATCGAGGCATCCTCTATGTAGATGAGGTTAATCTGCTCGATGACCACCTAGTTGATGTACTCCTAGACTCCGCTGCTAGTGGTTGGAATACTGTAGAACGGGAAGGTATATCTATTCGCCACCCTGCTCGCTTTGTTTTAGTAGGTTCTGGTAACCCGGAAGAAGGAGAATTACGACCCCAGTTACTAGACCGCTTTGGGATGCACGCGGAAATCCGTACGGTCAAAGAACCAGTGCTGCGAGTCAAAATTGTGGAAGAACGGGGATATTTTGACCAAAATCCTCACAAATATATTGAACAGCACCAATCTGAGCAAGAAGTATTACAGAAACAGATAGTAATGGCTCAAGAGCGACTTGCTGAAGTAGAAATGGACTACGACTTTCGGGTGAATATTTCAGAAGTTTGCTCAGAACTCGATGTGGATGGGCTCAGGGGTGATATTGTGACTAATCGGGCGGCTAAGGCCCTGGCTGCATTTGAAGGACGAACTGAAGTTACCGTGGATGATATCCGCCGGGTGATTACCTTATGTTTACGACACCGCTTGCGTAAAGACCCCCTCGAATCAATTGATTCAGGATATAAGGTTCTCAAATCCTTTAACCGTGTTTTTGGGGTTGAAGCAGCTGAAGAAGATTGAGTTACTGTAGCGCAATGATTAATCAGTAAGATTCATCAGTAATAGTTAATGGGTAATGGGTGATATTGCCCCAATGCGATCGCAAAAACTCAGCAGGTAGGTATTGGATGCCAGGGTTGAAGACTTGCCCGTAAGTCTACCCTCGGTATGGTTGTAACAGCATATGAGATCATGTCCGGTTTATAAGCTTTTATAAACCGGATTTGGTTTTATTTTCACATTTGTCATAACTTTACTAAATATCCGTCAAAATTATTTTTTCCATAAAGCTTTTTAATTAGAGATTGATCAAGGAATTTGATTGTACTAATTTAAAGCTAGCAATAAATAGTTCATTCAACTTAGTAATTATGAATGGAATCAAAGGTTTAAAAAACCAGGCCATTTTCTTAGCTAGTTTACTGACTGTTGGTTCAACAGTGAGCATAGCATCAACGGCAAACGCTGTGACTCTTAAGGTAACTGTTGAGAATTTGACACCAGAAAATGGTGGTGTTGTCACTCCTGTTTGGTTTGGTTTTCATGATGGTAGTTTTGATAGTTTTAATATTGGCGAATCTGCTTCTTCTGGAATAGAAGCCTTAGCAGAAGATGCGATCACAGGTCTGGAAGCTACTGTTCCTGGTCTAGTTGAATCCTTTATAGAACTAGGCCTGGATCCCAACGATGTCCCACCCCAAAGTTCACTTATTGCTGGTCTGTTTGCTGACAGTGCTGCTGCTCAAAACGGTGGTGTTCAAGGTATAGTTGTAGATTTAGATAGCCCTCTAGGTCTTTTTTCTGGGGATGTTGTCTCGACAAAAATCAAACTGGATGAAGATTTAGCTAGCAACTCCTTCTTCAGCTACGGTGCAATGTACTTCCCTAGTAACGACGCTTTTATTGCTAACGATAACCCAATCGCCATCTTTGATGGTGATGGTAAATTTATTGGTGCAGACTTCATTGTTCTAGGTGACCAGGTTTGGGATGCTGGTACAGAAGTTAACGATGAGAATCCTTTGAATGTACCATTTGATTTGGCTGTAGTTGGGGATGGTATTGATGAAAACGGTCTTGTTCTGCCTCATCCTGGTTTTCTACCAGCAGGTAGCGGTGGTGTTTTAGATTTTGGAGATGGATTATTTGCCAATGCTGATTTCACCACACCAGGTTTTCAGGTAGCCCGGATTACCATTGAAAAAGTACCAGAACCAGCCACAATTACAGGACTGTTATTACTAGGTGGTTTATCAATATTACGCCGTCGAGTTGGTCGCAGCAGATAACTCTTTTGTTTGAAGGGGTGACAAACTAGCCTGGCAGGGTAAACGCATCTAATTTTGAAATGCTTACTGGATATGAGATTGATCAGATAAGTATTTATGCTTATTGATTTTGAAATTTCTGTCTTGATGCAGTGCGGTCTTGGGGGAAAACCCCAAGACCGCACTGCATCGGTTCTGAGTAAGGCTTCTAGAATTTAGATGCCTTTGCCCTGACGAGCCTGGTTGACTGACAAAACTATTTAACTCCTTGCATAAATAACCAAGTTAAGGGTGATAGGTAATATAGAGCAATCCTAATTAGCCATCCTAATTCCTAGGTGAACACTACTCTGTCCTGAGTTTTCAGTTTTGAGTTCTCAGTTGGGCAGTTTTGGGTCAGACCGATCACTTTTCACTATTTCTATAGGATTACTATTAAGCACCTAAACAAAATTAATTTCCTACTACTAATCCCTGTAACCCTTACAGTGTAAGGCTTTGAATTTTTGAAAATGGGTAATTAATTTTGTGCACCTGCTTATGTTTGGCTTTAAAAAAGATTGACTATTCTGACAGATGGATTTTTAATCCATCTGCTGTCAATTCTGCTCTTTCTAATCGTAAGTATTAAGCGTTTAGCGTTTAGCTTTCAGCTACTCCTAATCATGATAATCCGAAAAACGGAGATTTGTCAAGAAAAACTTATCTATTGGCCACTTTCAGCCAAATTCTTAAGTTTTGCTTGATTCCAAAGCTGACTGGATAAGTGCCTTCGTGTAACGTGGGCGTAGCGCGATTGACCGTAGGTCACGCTACGCCCACGCTAAATACTTACGTTTGCTACTTACCTTTGCTTTTACCCGTGAGGTAACTATGAAACGAATAGCGACTAGCTTTAGCTGGTTCCTAGCGACACTACACTTCACCGGAACTATCAGTGCTCTTTCGGTGCAGGCACAAGCCACTAAGCCAATGTCTAACAACACTGTATCCAATGCTCTTACTCAAACTATTGCTCAATCACCAGCTGTTAATCCCCCCAACTTTGGACAAGCCCTGGACAATAACCAAGTAGTAGAAGCAGTACCTTTAATTGAACAAACTTGGGAAAAACAATATCAGAATCACCTAGACATCAATTTTCCTGACCAATCCATCACTGTGGAAGAAATTGCTGATACTCTTGGCAAAATCACCAATCAAACTGGTCAAAAGCCTGGTCTGATCTATATGGTTCCGCGACCCCAGCAACTAGAGCTGGTATTAATTACACCAGAAGGTAAGCCCATTCACAAGCGTGTCTCCGCAGCCAATAAGGAAGCTCTGTTGAGCCTAGTGCAAGAGTTTATCCAAACTATTACTCATCCTATTCGTAGACACACTAAAGATTATCTACCAGTAGCTCAGCAACTCTATCAGTGGATGATTGAGCCATTGGAACCATACCTTAAAACTCAGGGTATCAACAATCTAATTTTTTGCCTAGGTGGAGGGTTACGTCACCTGCCCTTTGCTGCATTACATGATGGCCAAGAGTTTCTGGTGGAAAAGTATAGCTTAGCCCTGATTCCTGCCTTCAAATTAACAGATACTGTCTATAGTGACCTGAAAAATTCCGATGTTTTGGCTATGGGGGCATCAGAATTTAATGAACACAATTCCTTACCTGCTGTGCCGGTAGAGTTATCTGTTATCACCCAATATCCCTGGCAAGGAAAATCTTTCCTCAATAAAGATTTTACCCTAACTAATCTACAGTGGCAACTGGGATATCATAAGAATTTTCAAATCCTGCACCTGGCAACTCATTCAGACTTCCAGGCGGGAAAACCAAACAAGTCTTATATTCAGTTTTGGAATAGTAAACTGACTTTATATACATTCGCTGAATTACGTTGGCACTCACCAGCGGTAGAATTATTGGTGCTGAGTGCTTGTCAAACTGCCATCGGGGATAAAGAAGCTGAGCTAGGCTTTGCGGGATTAGCAGTTCGCGCCAATGTCAAGTCAGCAGTCGCTAGTTTATGGTATGTCAGCGATGGTGGAACCTTAGTGCTGATGAGTGAATTTTATCGGTCTCTTAAAACTGTACCAATTAAGGCTGAAGCCTTGCGACAAGCTCAGATTGGGATGTTGAAACAAAAGGTAAGTTTGGCTAGTGTTACTGATCGACCAAATGTATCCTTGCCTCCAGAATTAGCATCTCTCAACTACGAAGATTTATCCCATCCCTATTATTGGGCGGCTTTTACAGTAGTTGGTAATCCTTGGTAAAACCCTGCTCTTCTTTAAGCCATCAGCCATCAGCTATCAGCTATCAGCTATCAGCTGAGCACTGACAACTAACCACTGACTGCTGACTGCTGACCGCTGATGGCTAACGCTACTACAACCAATTCCCTACCATAATATAAGGAGCCCAGTAATAAGGATGTTCATAGTTTGGGTCTTGTAAAATTGATTTTTGGGCGCGATTGAGGGCTTCAGCTTTTGAGATTGATTTGTCAGTAAGTTCCTGGTAAAATCGATTCATTAACACAGCTGTGGCTTCATCATCCACTAGCCAAATAGTAGCAAGAGTACTACGTGCTCCTGCTTCTATCGCTACACCAGCTATACCCAGAGCCGCTCTCTTGTCCCCAGTTGCTGTTTGGCATGCACTCAGCACCAGTAATTCGATCGGAGTGGATTGGCGTAGGTCTGTTGTTTGCAGTAAGTCCTTCAACTCATTAACATTTATCTTACTATCCCAGGTCAGAATGAACGTCTTCTCAGCTTCAGAGCTAAATTCACCATGGGAGGCGATGTGTACTACTGGGAAAGGAGCTGCTTCAACAGAATTTTCAAAGTTGGTTTCAGTAAAGTCCTGATTGAGTAAGATTTCACTAGGAACTTGAGCCTTAATTTTCTCTAGCTCTACTTCTACAAATGGCAAAGGATTATATCCCTGACGGGATTCAGATAACCCAGCCGTTAGGACTTTGATATCTTCCCTGACTAAGCGCTGGGGATTCATTAAATCTAGTCCAGGGGTTAGCGCTATACTATACTTCTCGACTAAATACTGCTTACCGTCGTGAAGTGCTGCCATCGGAATATTGCGCAAGGCTCCATCAAGAACAAATACTAGGGTGTCTACTTGAGAGTTAGCTAAATCCTCTTCAATCGGTCGGATTATCCAATTGTATACCTGCTGCGACATTGGGAAAAATTTCCGTCGATGAAGCTGGGGTAGGAAGTGACGCAGGTCTTCCAGAGTAGATTCAATTTGGTCTTGGGGAAGCTCTGTTCTATAGTGGCGCAGTGGTTGTTGGGGTAAGCGGATAATAATATCCACGCTTTCTGGTAGTATGATAGGATAAATTAATGCTGCTTTAGTATCAACTTGGTCGATGACTTGATCAATCACTACAGGAGTAGCATTTAAGCAGGCTGAGCGAAAATAGTTATCTAGTTCGGCTAACTGTAGTGACTCAATGATCTCACGAGCTTTTTCCAAGTTGTCGGGATTGGCTTCATTCCTGTCTGATTGCAGCAGTAATTGCACGAATTCTCGATAAACTGGCTCTACACTCTCTCGAAATGTAAACCTGACCTGTTGGTTAACAGCTACTAGGTCACTGCGTAGAGACTTGAGGGTGTTAACAGCTTCTGTGTAAGCTGCGATCGCATTTTCCTCTTC
>NZ_JAAHIE010000439.1:0-6331 GCF_010671945.1 Moorena sp. SIO4E2 | reverse complement strand
TGAGTGTATTAATTTAGTACGAGAATTAATGAGACTTAATCGTAATAAATGGAAGTATTATTTACGAGGAATGAGAGCTAAATCGCTTGTCCTGTCTGCTTTATAACTATTTTCGTCGCCCCCCCAGGATGAGAGATGGGATCAACAAGGCTGCTAGGTTCATCATCAATAGGTGCCTAAATGATCGAATCGGAAACTTGATCGTTGGTTGGAACGAGAGGCAGAAAGACCGTTCTAACATGGGCAAACGGGGTAATCAGAACTTCGTTGTAATCCCCACTAAAAGGCTAATCGAACGGTTAAAACAACTTTGTCCAGAGTATGGAATAAAACTCACAATCACTGAAGAATCGTACACCAGTAAAGCGTCCTTTCTTGACGACGACAGCCTCCCAAAAATTGGCGAAAAACCCAAAGGATGGAAACCGTCGGGTAAACGAGTTAGGCGCGGATTATATAAAACCTCTTTTGGGTGGCTAGTAAATGCGGATTGTAACGGAGCCGCTAACATAGCCCGAAAAGTAGCCACACAGCTAAAAATCGACCTAGCTAAGGTGGGTAGGGGAGTTTTGGCACTCCCACACCGGTATGACCTTTTCACCTCAATGAATAGATCATACAGGACAAGATGTGAAGAAGTGCGGTTTCAACCCACTTCGTAACAACCTTGTAGAATCCCCTGTGTTTTAACCAGGGGAGATGTCAAGTGGTCACAACAACCAGCTTACCAGTATCAAATTTAGCCCTGATGGCAAGCTCTTAGCTTCTGCTAGTCTTGACAGTAGGATAAAGCTATGGGATGTGACCACAGGAAAGGAACTGCAAACCTTAATTGGTCACCGTCATTGGGTTAACAGTGTGAGTTTTAGCCCTGATGGTAAATTGCTCGCTTCTGCTGGGTCTGATAACACGGTAAAGTTGTGGAATTTGGAGCTAGATCTTGATAATTTGATGAGGCTAGGTTGCAACTGGCTTGATGATTACCTAGCTACACATCCTGAGATGGAAGAATTAGAGTCTGCTTGCCAAAGTGCTCTTGAAAAGAGATATAGCCATTCTCATCACGAGTGAGGACAAACCTTACTTCTTTACTTCTGCCTTCTGCCTTCTGCCTTCTGCCTTGCTTTTGCCCTTAGTATAAGTATTCAACCGGACATGATATTAATCCACCCGGCCAAATCGCCCAAGGGGAAACAGACGGAATAAGACTTTACCAAAAATTTGCTCCCTATCCACCAAGCCCACCAACAACTTATCCTGATCATCTGGATTTTTACCCAAAACTAAGTAGCAACAAGAGGGGATGTCTATCTCTAGTTCTTGGTAATCTTGGATGGGAATTCCTTGAATGTAGTCAGTTTGCAGCAGATGACCATTGACATAAACCTCTCCTTGCTTAATGGCAAACGTTTCCCCAGGTAACGCCACAATCCGCATCATGTAGTTGTTACCATTAAAGCCTTGCTTAGCCAAATCCTTGTTAACCCAAAAGTCAATTACATCTCCGTGGTGGAATTTGCGCCAATGACGGGTGACCATATCCGTGAGAACCACATCACCGCTCTGGACTACTGGTACTACCGTTGATTTTAGCCCACTGTCAACCCTATAGATGCTGATAGTGAGAATTAGAACAACAAACAGAGAAAATCCCAACAGAATATAGCCCAGACCAGGGTTTTTAGAACGTTCAATCAGGGGGGCTCGAACAGGTTGATTGCCCACAAAATACTGACGCAGGGCATCATGAATAAAACGATAACGCCCTCCCACTTGCTGAATCAACCGCCGTTCTGCGGCATAACTGAGGAACTTGGCATAGTTCCAAGGAATTGCTCCCCTTTGCCATAAAATCAGCCTCAGGGTCAAGTGCCGTATCAAGTCTTGACCCCCAGTTCCTAGTGCCAAACTCAAGCCTACAAGTAAACCCATTCTTAAAGAGCTAGTCAAATCAACGTTAGCTTCTGTAACGATGGAGATAAGGGGATCAATTAATGCCCCAGCCTGAAAAGCAAACAGGGCAATAATAAACGTGCTTTTAAACGATTCTTTTATACTTTGATTAGGTTTTTCTAAAACTTTAATCTCTGTTTTTAGCCCAAAAATCAGCCCACAAATCAGCCCACAAATCAGCCCAAAAAACAGCCCAAAAATCAGCCAAGAACTCAGCCCAAAAATCAGCCCAAAAATCAGCCCAGATTTCACGCAATAACAAGTAGTTATAGCAAAAGCTTCAGCATTTAGTTCGTAGTATTTAAATTCCTCAAAAAACAGCCCAAAAATCAGCCCAAAAATCAGCCCAAAAATCAGCCCAAAAATCAGCCCAAAAATCAGCCCAAAAATCAGCCCAAAAATTAATCTAAACGCAATTCTTTCCCGACCTTTTTTTAACCAATATGACTGCATATTTTCAATGAGAAATTCAGTGGTTGAATCGGCTACTAATTGCCGAGCTAGATAAGTCAACCAATGTCTAGTCTCCTCATCCCCATAAGGAACTCCCTTGGGATAGTTTTTCGGATTAAGGGGTAACTTTAAGCGCTCCTCCACATAGGCTGACCACAGTTGTGCCTCATTGGTAATCGGCTGCCCCTGGTATGCTGTCACCATCACGTTTAAAAACAGGGGTTTATCTGCCATTTCTCTCATCTGAGCATCACTGGATAGCAGTTG
Source organism: Moorena sp. SIO4E2 (assembly GCF_010671945.1). NCBI lineage: Bacteria > Bacillati > Cyanobacteriota > Cyanophyceae > Coleofasciculales > Coleofasciculaceae > Moorena > Moorena sp. SIO4E2. The sequence continues at coordinate 3,658 of NZ_JAAHIE010000439.1, read as the reverse complement.
CCAAAGCTTGGTTTTACCCAGGCGCTGGAGATAATTTTGGATTTGGACATCATTGGGGGACTGCAAGCAATAAGCCCCATTAAGTTTACGTAGTTTGACTATTCCCTGCTGATATTCTTCCAGGCGACAGCAAACCACCCCACGGCGTTGGATGTTTTGCTTGAAAAACTGATTAATTTTGGTGACGCACAGCCTTTGACGGGGTATGCCTAACTCATCTAAACCATCGAGAAGGGGCAGTAGTTGATGGTTTTTGAGCCATTGTTGACTAATTTTTTCGTCAATGCTGTAATTGTGTTTTAGTTGAGCCACTAACCATTGATCAATCGGTTGCTGATCATTTTTCCAGGCAGAAAGCTCGAAGATGATCGGGACCGGTGCAGCATGATTCTGTTCTGCTTGCTTAACTAAATCCTCTGCTAGTCTTAGTAAAGTGGTGGTTTTCCCAGACCCCGGTTCCCCTAAAATGAGTAACCGACCTTGCACATCTGGCCGTTCAAATACCTCCATTGCTGAGGTTTGAGGCGCTAGGGGAATTACTTTCTGTCGCTGGTCACGTTCTACCGCCCCCTTGCTCTGCTCCATTGGTAATTCCAGATACAGATTAATCTCTAACTGGTCTTGGTGCAGAGAATCCTGGAGTCGAGTTGTTACCTCCCAATTAACTGCTTTCAGTAAGTCTTTGCGATTGCAACTAGCAGCATACTGATCACGCTCAAGCCAGCCAATTAGCTTGCGTTGTAATTCTCTCCAAAGGGGAGCTGGCAAATTTCTTGGCTGCTCCCGATGATTAATGTAATTACCCTCAACATACACACCGTGGTCAGCAAAATCAGTCTCGCGGTAATTACGTCCTGTCTTAATTTCACGCTCTGGCTGCTTTGGTTCTTCAGTCACGACTGTAAATCAAGCTAGGGTGATCGAGGTCTAGTCTGCTGTTAATACTGCTGAGTTTGCGTTGCTGAATTGAAGTATGAATGCGCAATCGTTTGGTTTTGCTAAAGCCCCCTAAATCCCCCAAATTTGGGGGACTTTTAGAGTTTTTTCCCCCCAGAATTGGGGGGTTAGGGGGGCGAAACCATACTCAGAATCAGCAACGCCTAGTTTCCTGCAAATCTTGCAGGGCACCGATAACAAAACTAGCAGCCGGATGGTTCAGCAGTTGCTCAAAAGCACTGACACCACCAGCTTTCAAGGCACTGAGTACTCTATTACTCAAAGCAGGGTTAGTGTCAATCTGCTCAACTGCTGCTGCTGCCACCTTCATCTTTCCAGTGGTAGTATCGGTAGGGTAAGTTTTGTCTAAGGTCTCTAGTAATTGTTGAATCTCTGCTGCAGCTTTAGCGAGGTTTTGTTTTTGCTCTGGGTTATTATTGTAATAATCGCCCTCGACGTAAGCACCTTGGTCCCTGAAGTTGCTGTCACGGTAGTTTCTACCTACTGTTTCACGGTAATCCCTACCAGCTTGAATATTGCGATCGCCACTCATAACTAATTTCTCCTTAGCCCCTCACGGTAAAGCCAATCCTATATCCCTTTTCAGCCATGAGCACCCTCAATGCACTAAAAATGGGAGTATTGGCTGTATTGTAGCTAGATTTGGATAAATTGACTGAATCTCAACTCTGTTAATTCAGCAATGCCGTCTTTCTTACCCTTCTCACGACTCAATCCCTAATTCCTCTTTCAATTCTTCCAAACTTTGAGGAGTAGCTTCTTCTGACTCTGCCCATTCCAAGGCCCTAAACAGACGCTTGGCATTTTCTGGCGATCGCAACAAATAAATAGTTTCTAAGATACCGGACAATTCATCTTCAGCAATTAACGCCACATTTTTCTGGTTACTACGCTTGATGACGATAATTTCGCGCTGATCGTAAACTTGATCTAGGATGCTAGCTAGGTTAGCTTTTGCTTGAGAATAGGTAGTTTCCCGACTTGACATCGTTTCATTGAGGCTGAGTTGCACAATAATATTGTGCATCATTGAAATTGGAACTGCACGGTAATCTGATCCGGTGCAGCTCCTAAAAGCTGTTTGACCCGATGGTTAGAATGGGAATCTTGGTAGAACAGGCATCTTGCCTGTTTCATGTTCCGGCATCTTGGTGGAATGAGCATCTTGGTGGAATAGGCATCTTGCCTGTTCGGCGATCTATTCGAGCGGGCAAGATGCCCACTCTACGAAATTGGTTATTCCCGAGCGGGCAAGATGCCCACTCTACCAAATTGGTTATTCCCGATTCCCGATTCCCGATTCCCGATTCCCGATTCCCTTTATTACCCAAATACCTCCTGAATTCGTAACTGCTCCAACCCTCGCCCAATCAAGACCAAGAGAGTCTGACGCTTTTCATCAGCTTGCCAAGGACGGTCAAAGAAACTCTCAATGCGATCGCCTACTCCTTGGATCACCATCCGCATCGGTTTATTAGCAACATTCACAAATCCCTTAATGCGATAAATCTCTTGCTGTTGCACCAATTGTCGTAATTTTGTCTTGATTACCTGTGGATCAAATGCCTGATCTAAAATGATATTAACTGAATTAATATCATCATCATGGTCATGGTCTTCTTCATGGTCATGATGGCTAGGACGGGAGTCTAAATTATCTTCTACTCCGGCATTAAATCCTAGCAGTAAATCAGGACTAATGTCTCCCTCGTGACAAGGAACAACTTTCACACTACTTGGTAACTGCTGTTGCAACCAATTGTTTACTTTGGTTTGAGTAGGACTATCCACTAAATCCACTTTAGTCAACAGCACCATATCAGCACAAGCTAGCTGGTCTTCAAACAATTCCTCGATGGGAGTTTCATGTTCCAAGGTTGGGTCAGCCTGACGTTGGGCTTCTAAAGCATTGATATCGCTGACTAAAGTACCAGCTGCTAAGGCATCGCAGTCTACGACAGTAACTACTCCATCCACGGTAGCGCCCGTGCGAATTTCTGGCCAACGAAAGGCTTGAACTAGAGGTTTAGGTAAAGCTAATCCTGAGGTTTCAATCAGGATATTATCAATTTTGTCACGACGCTTCAGCAATTCTTGGATTGTCGGTAAAAATTCTTCTTGAACCGTGCAACACAGACAACCATTCGCTAGTTCTAAAATATTATTATTGGCGTCATCTTCTTCATCACAAATCTGACAGGAACGCAATAGTTCCCCATCAATCCCTACTTCACCAAATTCATTAACAATTACAGCAATGCGCCTGCCCTGATTATTTTGTAGCAGGTGACGCACGAGAGTAGTTTTGCCACTACCGAGGAATCCGGTAACAACTGTAACAGGAATTTTTGCAGCCATTTTAAGTAAGTTAAGGAGTCTAATAAGGTTGAAGGTTGAAGGTTGGTTGAAGGTTATTTTGTTGAAGGTTGAAGGTTATTTTGTTGTTCGCGTAGCGTGGCCTTTTGGCCAAGGTTGGTTGGTTGAAGGTTGAACGCGAACGCGTGGCCTTTTGGCCAAGGTTATTTTTTTGTTAGCCTTTGCCGTGCCGTCTGCCGTTGAAACTCTTTGTCAGGTATTGCACGATCCAAGACTCGCTATATTACCTAAACGTACATACTGGGTATTTTTCATACAGTCGAGAAGCAATTGTTTGGTATTCAATGATGCTGTTTCGGACTACAAAACTGTCTGTTCCATCGTA
>NZ_JAAHIE010000438.1:0-6332 GCF_010671945.1 Moorena sp. SIO4E2 | reverse complement strand
AAAAGGGGGACTTTGAGGTTGATAAGTGTACCTTACACATGCAAGAAACGCTATATAGTATTTCTAAATAGATCATGAAACCCAATGCTGATTGATCATAACATCAAAAACTCCTCCTAATTCTTTCCTACTGTTCCCTTTTCCCTATTCCCTTTTCCCTATTCCCTGCTCCCTGCTCCCTGCTCCCTATTCCCAATGTTATCATTCTGAAATTTTCAGTTCATCAATATTCCAGAATGCGCCTCCTAGAGCGGAATATTGAATCCCTTCTATGGAATTACGAACTGCGGTCATGGCGAGAGGATTAATCAGATAAATATAAGGCAAGTGTTCTAAATTAATATGTTGGGCTTCTTGATAAATCTTTTTGCGATTGTTTTCATCTAACTCTTGAGCGCCTTGGATATAAAGGTCACTTATTTTTTGCTCCCAATCGGCTATTTTACGACCTTGGATCGGGGATTGACCAGGGAAGGTTTTTTGATTAAAGCTGTGCAATCCCCCATCTACAGACCAGACATTAGAACTATTATTGGGTTCAAAGCCACCGCCACTAAAACCAAGCAAATGGCATTCCCAATCTAAGCTATTGCCGAGTTTGTCTACTAGGGTATTGAAGGCAATGGGAGTAAAATCGACTTGAATGCCAATTTTACTGAGGTCTTGCTTAATCTGTGCTCCCATGGCTTCTCGCAGCTTATTACCAGCATTAGTCATTAAGGTGAAACGGACTCGATTACCTTGGCTATCGAGCAGTTCCCCTTCGTCATTGTAGTTAAAGCCCGCTGTTAAGAGTAATTTCTTGGCTTTGTCGGGATTATAGTCATACACTGGTAACCCCTTTTCTGGTGACAGATAATAGGGGCTTTGCACAGGTAAATTAGAATATTGCGGCGCACCTAACCCCCGATATAAATTATTCAGCATGGTTTGCCGGTCGATGCCATAGGCAACGGCTTGTCTAAATTCGAGAGTATTAAACCAACGGGACTTAATTGGATCTACTAAAGGCTCTCCATCCCGGCTACCGGTGTTGAGATTGAAGGAGATAAAACTGGAACTGAGGGTAGGACCAGCGATGTGGATGGTAAAGTTACCCTTTTTTTCCTCCTGCTTCAGCAGGGAATAGTATTCAGGGGATACACCGAGAGCATCTAATCCGCCGGAGCGAAACTGAATAAAGGATGAATCCGTTGATTCTACAATTTCCCAGATCGCCCGCTCAATATAAGGTTGCTGGTTTCCCTGTTCATCTTTTTTCCAGTAGTAGGGATTACGGTCATAAACCACCCGCTGACTGGTGCGGTAGAGTTTGAGTTTGTAAGGGCCGTTGACAATAATATCCTCTGGATCTGTATCTACCCCCCACATGGTCAGAAACTTAGGATTACCCTCTGAATCTTTGGTTTTCACGGATTCTTGCAGGACATGAGCGGGTAAGACCGGTAAGCCAGTACTGCGGAGAAAGGGCGCAAAAGGTTCAGGGACAGCAAATTCCACCCGACGCTGATCGATCTTCTTGACCGTTGGTAAAGCTCGACTCTTGCCAACCCGGAGGATATCTCTAGAATCAGTGGGAATTTCTGGGTTGAGGTAGATGTCATTGTAGGTAAAGACGACATCATCAGTGGTTAAAGGCTCACCATCTGACCACTTTAGCCCCTCCCTCAAGGTAAATAGGATTTTAAGTTTATCGTCGGAAATCTGCCAGGATTCCGCTAAACCCGGGATTATGTCCCCGGTTATCCCATCAGTGTCTATTAAACCCTGAAAGGTAAGACCAAAAATATTGGTGGCACTTTGGTTAAGGGCATAGTTAAAGGTGTTAATGTCACTGAGAATACTCTGGACTATGCGGGGAACGTGAGCTGCCTTGGTTTCAAATTGGCTGATGCTACAGCCAGGGAGTGCGATCGCAAAACTCACAGCCAGGAAAATTCCTAGACAACGATACCAGAGAAGCACAAGAGAATTAGCAGAGGTCATGTAAGAAAGGGAGTAGGGAGTAGGGAGTAGGGAGTAGGGAATCGGGAATCGGGAATCGGGAGTCGGGAATCGGGAACTACGATAATCAACTCTGTACTAGCATACCAAGTCCAGTAGGGTGCGTTAGGGGCGGGCTTGCCCTGATGTTCAACCTCGTACTCAGTGTTTGGACAGCCCGCCCCGTAACGCACCAGCCAAGGGCTCGCTGTTCCCTGTTCCCTATTCCCTGTTCCCTTCTAATTACTGTTCCCTGTTCCCTATTCCCTGTTCCCTACCTCACGAGGTTCAGAGGTTCAACCGCGAGGCTCAGAGGTTCAACCGCGAGGCTCAGAGGTTCAACCGCGAGGCTCAGAGGTTCGACCGCGAGGCTCAGAGGTTCAACCGCGAGGTTCAGAGGTTCAACCGCGAGGTTCAGAGGTTCAACCGAGAGGTTCAGAGGCTCAACCCCACACTTCCCAAACTAACCCAACTCATTGCTCTGTTCTTATCAGAAAAACACCATAACACAAGTACCCTCATGGGTACTCTCAAAAGTCGATTTATTGTTTATAATAAAACCCACACTTTTGAGAACAGGAGTAATTCCCCAACACCCAATACCGTTCGATTAAGCCCCCCAGCCCCCAATTTTGGGGGAGCAAGATGTTTAAAAGTCCCCCAGTATTGGGGGATTTAGGGGGCGAAAAAAATTACTTGAGCGACTAACCGAACAGTAATTCACCAACACCCTTGATTCCTAAACAACTGATAGCTTAATGGTTACCTGATAAGACCTAACTGTTACTGTGATTCCGTAAGTATTCAGCTATCAGCTATCAGCGTGTCGCGTATCAGCTATCAGCTATCAGTCAAAGGCCTTGGCCTATGGCCACCCTACGGGAATGGGCACGTTACTTGAGATGCTATCAGCTTTTGAATCAAACAGGTAAGCATTGGTTTAATAGTCACGAAAGTCAAATCCCTTGTGCCCTGTGCCACAAAGCAACTCAAGTAGCGTGAGCTAAAAGCTGACGGCTGACGGCTGAATGCTTACGTGATTCCAGTCACAAAACCCTTAAGGTTAGTGTCAAAAACTAAGGAAATAAATCACTGTAGTGTTATAGTAGTTTTATAACTATTCCAAAATTTTACCTACAAAGTCATCGAGACCTAGAGGGTTCACAAGTTTTGCCCCAAACGTTCACAATATCTCGATCTCAGGTAATCAATCGGTGCATTTTGTGAATAGTGTTAACCAAAATAGGGGAGCATCCAAGCCCGAAAGAATTCTTTGATAATTAATTAGGACTTACCCATTGCCCCCTAAATCCCCCAAACTTGATACTGCTGGCGAATTTAACATTTAGAAATATCAGCCTGAAGACAGCAGTCTTTATAGCCCCCCAACCCCCAATTCTGGGGGAGCATGAACTTAAAGTTACCCATCTGCTACCCTTGTGTAAACAAATATTAATTTCGCCAACGGTATCAAACTTGGGGGACTTTCGTGACTTTGTCCTCCCCAGGTTTGGGGGGTTAGGGGGGCAAAAGCAACTAAATTTCGTAAGTCCTATTTAATGCAAATTGAAAATTGAATATGGAAGCCAAGATGATGCAAAATCCTTTTACCTACGGTCAGCCAGTTTCCCCAGAGCGTTTTGTGGGACGACGATCAGAAATTCAGGCGGCCTTTGATCAAATTTATAACCGCAGTAACTTAGCGATTTGGGGGGGGCCAGCCATGGGCAAGACCTCTTTCCTGGAACTTCTGGCTTCCCCCCAAGTTTGGAAACAGTATGGACAGGATCCATCCCAGGCTGTGATGGTGCTGCTGAGTTGCGAAAGTATTCAACCCTTTACAGCTTCCGGGTTTTGGCAAGAAGTGTTTAATCTGCTCAAAAAAGAATTAGACGGTGAGCCAGAGCTTCAGGAAGAGATCGACACATTGCTGGACCAGGGAAAAGCAACCACTAGGGGCATGCGCCAAGTATTGCGGCAGCTTGGCAAACGCCACAAATTCTTGCTGTTGCTCGTGGATGACTATGATTGGGCACTGCGGCCAAACCCTCACTATAGTCATGCTGAGATGGAAACCTTTCTCACGGAGTGTCGCAGTATTGCCTATCACTCTCGGGAGAGGCGATATCTATCCATGATTGTGGCCTCACTCCGCCGTCTCAATGAACTTGGTCCTGCTCTCAATCCCAATAGTTCTCCCTGGTACAACCATTATCTGTTCCAATCCCTCAAGCCATTTACTGACCCTGACATTGATCAATTAATGGCTGGTATGCCAATTACCCCAACCTTACGGGAGCTGATCCAAGACATTGCTGGTGGACATCCGGCTCTGCTCCAGATTGCTGGTTTTTTGCTTTATCGAGAGCTAAAAACTGGCAAGGTCCCTGATGCCCAAGCCTTTGCTCGGGACTTTGAAGGTAAGACACGACAAATATTTGAAACGATTTGGAAACGGTGCAGCGAAGTTGAGCAAACCTTATTGATGTTGATGGCCTTGTTCAAGTTAGAAGGTCGTCTCCATCATAAGAAGCACTTTGACTTGAGGGGCATTGACGTAATCTTTAGTCAACACCAGCGAGAGTTAACTAACCTGGCCGAACAAGGGGTGATTATCACAAATCAGAGCAGCAATCAAGACTCAAAGAAACCAGACTACGTATTTACCTCATCAATTATGGAGGGGTGGGTGATTCAGGAACTTTGGCAGACTGATAATCCGATAGTAGGAGATAGGGAAAGATTTCTCAATTTGATCAGTCATACTCAACTTCAGAAAGTCACGAAGACTATTAACTGGCTATCGGCCAATCAAAAGACAGTCAAAACTGCTTTGGCATGGGGGAGGATAGTGTTAGCTGCATTTTCCTAACTTCAGCATTCAGCTAATGCGCTACTTCAGATGCTACTTGAGGTGCTATCAGCTATCAGCTTATTGGTTAGGTCACAGTCTCAAAGCCTGTGCCACCTTGAGGTGCTTTTGAATAAAATAAGCTGACCACTGACCACTGAATGCTTACTGGTCTTGAAAGTTTTATGCATAACTGTTGCTGCTTATTCCGATAAGTTTATAGATACTTATAAATCAGCTATTAGCACTCAACATTAAACAGTTGGTGCCTTAGCTTAATACTTACTTACTGACTTCAAATGGCAGCAAACCTTGACTGGTTTGGATAAAAATTAAACAAATCATCAATCGTCGGCTAATGGTTAATAATTCTTATAATCATCCTAATCCTTATGAAATCGGGAAGATAATTGATGATCCAGACAAGTTTTTTGGACGAGAGAGTCTGTTTCAGTTTATCGAAGACAACCTCAGGCAGAGGGTAAAGGTAATTTTACTCCATGGTCAACGACGAATTGGCAAATCATCAATATTGGCACAGATTCCCAACAAAGTTGCTACGGATCAGTTTTACTTTGTTAATTTCGATTTGCAAGGCTACATTCACAAACCCTTCAGTCATATTATCTATAACTTGGCTCAAGAGATTTGTGATCACTTAGTGGATGACTTTGATCTAGGACAAGATTATCTTACTCCGCCCTCAAAACAAGAGTTAAACAATGATATAACTATTTTTTTTGATAATTTTTTGCCGAAAGTTTTTTGGTTATTAAAGAGTAAAAATTTGGTATTTTTGCTGGATGAATTTGATGTTTTAACTAACCAAAAGCCTCGATCAGAAGAGCGTAATTTTTTTTCCTATTTAGCTAACTTGATTAAACGGCACCATCAATTATTTATGATTGCGGTAGTGGGACGGAATCTCGTTGACGTGCCTATTATAGTCCGGGTGTTTGGAAGTCCACCTTACCACGAAATTGGTTTTCTGAATAAGCTGAGTGCTCAACGGCTAATTACTAAACCAGCTAAGGATGTGGTAACCTATGAACCCCATGCCGTTACAAAAATTTACAATTTATCAGCAGGGCATCCCTATTTTACCCAAGTCCTATGCTTTACTTTATTCTTAAGGGCTAGGGAAAACCAGTGGAAGATTTATAGCCGAGATGTGGAGCTTATAGTTAAGCAGGCTATTGAGAAAGCTGAAGCGGGATTGGCGGGGTTGTGGGAAAGTTTACCGATCCCAGAGCGAGTGGTATTCTTAGCGGTGGCAGAAGCTCAACAAAGAGCTATCTCCCAACACCAGCTGTTGCCAGAACACCCATTATCTTTCCTAGAGGGCTATGGTGTGATTCAGACTAATCCCCTGTATCAAGCCACCAAACGACTTAAAGACTACGGTTTCGTCGATGATACAGAACGTAGAGTAAAGGTGCCATTAGTCCGCCACTGGTTACTTCAGCATCACTCACTACGGCAAGAGATACTAAAACTG
>NZ_JAAHIE010000437.1:0-6332 GCF_010671945.1 Moorena sp. SIO4E2 | reverse complement strand
ACCCCGTTTGCCCATGTTAGAACGGTCTTTCTGCCTCTCGTTCCAACCAACGATCAAGTTTCCGATTCGATCATTTAGGCACCTATTGATGATGAACCTAGCAGCCTTGTTGATCCCATCTCTCATCTGGTTATTTCTCTTTCGCTGAACCCGATCCAAGTTAGCGTCCCAGTAAAAATCAGACTTACCTGCTTTGTATTTGGCTACTAACCGGCAGTATGCCTGATTCAGTGACTTTAGCTTACGACCGTCGATAATTAGGCTTTTACCGTGAGTCGAAACACCTGTTAGCCAATTATCCCCGCCGTGATCGAAACTCCAAGCCTGGGAGTAGTCAAGATTGGGGTTGTCAGAGACTGGTTGCTTTCCGTCGTCAATAACCCAATCAATCCACAATTCTCCTAAATATGGGCGAACAGTAACCTCTTTTACCCAGTCTGGATCTATGAAATCTGGCGGTTCTAGGGCTATTTCAGTGATCAACTCAGGCTTTGTCTCTTTGCTGATGGATGGGTAAAACAAACCTGACTTGTAATTGAGAGCTTGCCTGGGAAAAGTCACAGCTGCCAATCCGCCTTTCTTTCTGTATCTTAGTAGCTTTGGTCGATCAACATTCCCTTTGTAATAATGGCCAACTAAGTGATTATAACTATTGATTGATTCGGCTACAGTCTTGAGGGTTTGCTGAGCTGATTGAGCCGCCATCGCCCTGTAATGATGATTTTCCTTTAAATTCTTGCAGAGTTCGGCATGCTTAATGCTGCATTTATAGGTCTTCCACCCATATCTAAGATCATCCCCTCGCCAATAGGTTGTAAAAGCTTCTTCTTTTTGCTCTAACCAACTGTAGTGTTTCTGTTTGGTGTAATAGATAGCACAATTTAATAAGCTATTAGCTTGCTGGCATTGAAAAACCCAAAAGGCTCGCTCTTCGTCCGTGAAGTTTGCTTTTACTGGAATCGTCTTGTACATCTTATCACCTCCCACTATAATCGTAACAAATGTACGCGCAAATGGTAACTCACAAATGAAAGACGAAAGATTGATGATCCGAATTACCAAATTTGAAAAAATGCAGTTAAAGCAGGAAGCAGAACGGCGTGGTATGACTCCATCTGAGCTGATCAGAAGCCTAATAGCCAGATTTCCTGAACCTAAGCAGAGGGACACGGCGGGTTAAAACCCGTCGCGTCCGGAGACGAAACCTTAGATAATGGAGCCTTAATCAATAAGTTTTAACCTTTTTTGCATAACCAATCAACCATAAAGGCTCCATTATCTTACGGTAACTTCTAACCGTTTCATCCTCCCCTTGAAACCAGGGTAAGCGCAAGAAAAAATTGCCCATAATGTGCATTGGCTGGATATCGGTTGATCGTGGCTCGAAACCCCTATAATCTCGTAGAACTTGATTCTCAATAGAGTTTAATAGTTGAGAATGAACCCAGTTTTTTCTCAATAAGCTACAGCTTATTGATTCTTGCGCTTACCCTGCCCTTGAAACAGGGAGGCTCTCACGTTCCCGGATATTTTGGTAGTAAGGTAAATTGCCTGACGGAGGGTATCAATTACCTGCTTACGTGTCTCTGGTTCCACTGGCTGCCACTTTTCCATGCCTCGTAGTTTTTGTCCTGCTTGCAGGGCTTTCCACAGAGACTCAAAGGGACTGGAGTCCAACGCTTTTTGGGAGTTGACACTAAGCAGTGATAGCTTTAATTCTGCAAGCTCCCGTTTGGCTTGTCTAACTTGCAATCCGACGACGGTGGCAACTAACAACAAAATTGCCAGAATGCCAGAACCAATACCAACGATCATCTTGGCTGTTTGTTTCGCTTTGGTTAATTCGGCTTTAGCTTGCTGTTGCGCTTTGGTTAAAGTTTGATTGGCCTGGGCTAAGAGCCGACTTTCTCCTTGTTGAATAACTAGATTAATTTCAACTTTTCGCTTCTCAAAATCCTGACTCGCCCCTAAAAAACGATAATCAATGGGACTTAAACTTTTATCACTCGCCCATTGCAAGGCATCTTGCAATGCTTGACCGTGCAATAGACGGGATTCATCTTGATAATGGGAAGCAACCCAAGCCGTGAAATTTTCCGAGTAAGGACGCAGCTTTTCTAATTGCTTCTCTACCCATTGCTGATTGAAAACTTGCTGGTAAATTCGGTTATAGACCCTTAATTTACCCTGCTGTTGTACCACTAATCCTGCTAAACGCAACTCTGTTTGTTCAACAGAAGAGTCAGCAATGATTTCTCCTTGCAGTAGAATCTGTTGATAGATGCCGAGGAGCCTAGCAACACCTTGAGGATTACGGAAGATGCGATCGCGGATTGTCGGCAAATGTTCGGGTTCGTCTTGTGCTTCCCAATTCTCAATGATCTGCTTGCGTACTATCTCCTCAAGAGATTGGGAACTCACAATGCTATCTTTGTCTGCTTCTCGAACTACAAGCTGACATAGTTTTTGCGTCAGAAATGGCTGTCCTCCTGTCCAAGCGAGGATGTCTGCTAAAATCCCTTGCGGCTTGTCTACTTTTCCTGCTAAACCTTTAGCTAAGGGTTGGGATTCCTGTAGTTTAAATCCTTGTAGTTCTATGGCCTGACCAATATTAAAAGTAGTTTGGGTTTTATCTTTAATCAAATCGCTTGGGGTTGCCACTCCCAAAAGGGCAAAAGTCAGACGACGATAGGCAGGATTATCTACTCGCCGATTGTAAAAGAAGCGGATTAAGGCAAAAAAGTCATCTAACGATAAATTTAGACTTAAAACGCGGTCAATTTCATCAACAAAAACAACAATATTTTCTTGTGTTTCTGTTAAAAAAATATCCTCAATAAACGAATGCAAGCGCTGTATGGGCGAAAGTAAATCTCTGCGTTCCCGCCACCAAGAAAGCCAATTAAATTTTTCTTTGAGCGGGTGGCTACTAACAATAGAATAGATAATTCCGGCATACCATTTTTCGGGAGTAATACCCTCTTTGCCAATCCCGGTCAAATCAACAAAAGCACAAACGATCCCTTCTGCTTGTAGCTTTTGCATCACCCGCACGCGCAGGCTAGATTTACCCATTTGTCGGGAATTGAGAACATAGCAAAGTTGTCCGGCTTTTAAGTTGTGATAAAGTTCCCAGTCGGCTTGTCGCGTCACATAACTTGGTGCATCAGCCGGAAGACTACCACCAATATGATATTCGTAATCAGAGTTTGAATTGTCAGTCATGGTAGCACAGCACATCTACTGCGGGATATAGTTATCATCGCATAAATTTGCCAGCCCAGAGCAATCCACCTGACTTTTTCCTATTTTAATTTTGTTTGACCTGATTTAATCCTATTTTTATCGCTCAACTATCCTTGGAATTACCTGATTTTATTCCCATGGTTGCTTCCTAGATTTACCAAGATAATGATTGATATCAAGCTTATTTCAGCTTTGGGCTTGAGCAATGTACTAATTAATCAGAGGTAAAAATCATGGCTAGAATTTCAGACTATAGCATTATACGAGACAGCAAGTTCACTTTGCAAGTTGGCGGAGATATCGATCAAGATTTTTCATTTTCTCTTCCCAGTGATGCCCATTTAGGTTCAAGATCCATTCTTGCCTTCATGGTTTATCCCACTAGCGAGCGAGTTAGCTTCAATATTTCTGTCAATAATTCTAATCAGGTCAGTTTTACTTTAGGGAATTCTGGCTTAAACAGCATCCACGAAGTGATTAGTGCCAATTTACTCAAAAATGGCAACAATCGGATCAAATTTGTGGTTACCCAGGGTCGTATGACCTTTGCTGATGTGGTCCTGTGGTGGCAGCGTGATGTGTAGCAGGTAGTCTAGACATTGCCTACACTGAATCACCAAAAACTCATTACCACATTTACAACCTAAATCAATAGGAAATCTAAATGGTTTATCAATCTTCTGAATGTATGAAACAACAGTCATATCCTGAAATATCCTGGATGCAGGAAACAGTGCAGATGCTTTGTAAAGAAGGGAGCAGAAACATTTTCCGCTCTCGTCGTCCTCAAAGAGTTCTCGCAAACTTTACTAATCGAGGTAACAGCAACTTTGAAGTAAAAATTGTCACCAAAAACTGTACTGAACCCCTGACAAGGAAAGTTCGTGCTGGAGCGCCTTTTGTTGAAGAATTTGAGCAGGTAACAAGCATTGAATTAATCCCTTCTCCTACAGATAACCAAGCAGAAACTGCTGTTTTAATTCTTGACTCTCTCTTCTTTTACGCAGAAGAACTAACTCAACCTTTTCCAACCCTTGTCTGGTTTTTACCAACCGCTTGCGTAGAAAATGAAGTATCTCGCCAACCGGATAGCTCTACTGATTGCCTTTGGGTACCCGACTTAATTTGGCAATCAGGAATTCGTCGCAATATTAGCCTAGAAATAGAAGCTACTGGCAACCACGATCTCAGGGTCGAACTTGAAGGCCCAGTGGGGATATTTCAAGTCTTTAATGTATCTGCTGCACCAGCTCTTCCTCAATTCCGAAAGTTAACAGGAGACTTTGAAGGCATTGTTTCTGTGCGCGTGCAATGTGAGAAATCACCTGTTAATTCTTGTTCGGCTTGTACATACAAATCTGGGGGGGTGACATGCAAGCTGAAATCCTTACTGGGTAGTAATTTCAGCCGATAATTAACAAAAATATACATTCTGTTTTGGGCTGACTTTGGACGTAGTTATAAGGGTTTGGGCTTCCAGGAAATGAATTGAGGGTTAATTTCCGACTGTATCTTCCATGAGCCCATTGGCATCAAAGCCTTATAGAGTAAGCTTTTTGGGGCTCATGTCACCCCCTCAGCATACAAATACAAGATTTGCTACCCCAGACAGCTTGGTTTTGTTTCTTCTAACTGAGAATTTTAGTGGGAACTTAATGACTCGATTTTCGTCAACTCAAATCTAGAGTGCATCTACCATTAACCCCAACTAGCACGCAAAAGAGAGCAAATTGGCTAGTTGGACATTCACTCCACATTACATCTATGCATTCAGGTGAACAAAGATTATGAAACGAAATGCGATCGCATTCTTCCTAACACTCGGATTCACTTTACCACTCTTGAGTTTAAATGCTAATGCATCGAGTCCAGTTTTCCCCGAATCTACTCGTCAATTGCAGCCTCTTTCCTCAGAAGCTAATCAACTAGAAACCACTGCCAATACACAGATTGCTCTGACGGAAACATCAGACACTACTCCTACTCAGTTTTGGTGGTTGCAAGGTGTGTCTGTTAACCAAATCAAAGCCAAGCTTAAGGAAGGTTATCGAATTATTGACCTGGAAGTAGAATCTACCTCTCCCTATCGCTTTAGCGCCGCAATGGTAAAAAACCAAGGTGCATATGCTAAGAAATGGTGGTGGTACTACGGTATAACTTCTCAGACGCTCAAAGAAAAACTCTCGCAAAATCGGGCTCGGATTATCGACTTGCAAGTTTATCGGGTCAATGGCAAAAAACGCTATGCAGTCGTTCTCGTCTCCAATACAGGTTCTGAAGCTAAAGCTTGGTGGTACTATACTGACCTTTCCTTTAATGACATCATGGCAAAAGCCAGGGATAATAAAGCACGCATTGTTGACCTCGATACCTATGTTGTCGGTGGTCAGCGCCGGTTTAGTGCTGTAATGATTAAAAATACAGGTGCAGACCACAAGGCGTGGTGGGTTTATTCCAACAAATCAGCCAACTTTATTAGCTCGAAACTCAAAGAAAACAAAGCCAGATTAATCGATATCGAAAGACGTGGCAACAATACTTTTACTGTCGTCATGGAACGCTCTCAAGGTCAACGCTGGTGGTGGTACTACGGTAAAACCGCAGCGCAAGTTAATCAACTGTGGCAACAAAATGGGGCGAGAATTTTTGATGTTGAGCCTTACACCGTCAATGGCAACAAACGCTTTGCAGTGCTGATGCTAGACAACTAAAGGGCGCTCACAGGTCGGATGCCGAAACTACTGGCAACTAACCGGAAGGCTGGGGCATAGGGTCTTTATCTCAAGCGAGCGAACGGTAACATTCTGGCATCGTTACAACGTGATTGTACTGATTATCCATCCACAGGATAAGTGACTGTGAAAAGGATGCATCTACCTCCACCACAGTAATAATCACAAGGAATTCAGACATGAAATCTAAAAATCCTCAATTTGAGCTAGGCACGAATGTATGGAATTTGGGAGCATCCCATTTTGGAAAATACAAGGAGAGGGGGAGAATTTAATTCGCGATTATATCTCGCGAATTAAATTCCAAATGTAGAGTTGGAGGTTTAGGAGCTGGCATAATAGAGACGTAGATGT
>NZ_JAAHIE010000436.1:0-6343 GCF_010671945.1 Moorena sp. SIO4E2 | reverse complement strand
TGTTATTATTAACTTAAGTAAAGTTAAGTTAAGAGACTTTGCATTTTCTTAACTTAACTTTACTTAAGTTAATAATAACTAAAGTGTGTTCTAGTTTGCTCTTTAGCCGAAGGGAATATGATTTAATGGAAATACCATTCATACACCAATTAGTGAGATTCGTTAGCTATAAACCTTATCCTGTAACAATTTCGGGGATTAGCTCCTGCGGGTAAAATCAACCTAGACAACTTGATAACTATCCTGCTCCAAGTCCAGCCGGAGTATAATCCGAGTCACAGCCCTACCCCTACTGATAGGAACTAACCAATCCATGGATCAAGGGGGGTCGAAAGCGAAAACACTGGTAGCCTAAACTGGTGTAATAGTAGGCAATAACTCATGGGGACCCAAAGAAGGTATCTCCGAATCATTATTAATGAAGTGTGGCTTAATCAGGCTTAACCAGCCAGAGTAATCGTATTTTGCTGAAAATGTCCCAAAATAAGAAAAAGATGTCCGACAGTTACAGCGTCAGATACAGCGCTCTAGATGAGTCAACAATACCAGCAAATATGAGCCTGAGGCAGATTTTCTGGCGTTGCTGAATTAAGGAATGAATGTGCGATAATTTGGTTTTATTAAAGCCCCCTAAATCCCCCAATTCTGGGGGACTTTCATAGTTTTGTTCCCCCCAGAATTGGGGGGCTAGGGGGGCAAAACCATACGCATAATCAGCAACGCCGATTTTCTGGCTAAAAAGAAATTAAGCTGTTGTGCATTAAAAATATCTAACAGCTTATTTAAGTTACACGCAAACCGCCATAAATATCAATCAGATTTTTTTGATCATAGTAATACCTCGGGTCTTACCCATCAGTGATCCCTTTCCTTGCTTAGGGATCTCTTTACTCGTTAAGCTGACTATTGAATTTGCAGACGCGCCCTAGTTATTTTCTCCAGCTCCTTTTCATAGAAGAACTCTTTTTCGCCGAACGCTGGGGCTAGCTCACCAAACCAGGTGGCTTCAGGGTCATAGTGGGCAAAGAATGGCACCTTGCACCAATTAGGATCCCGCCCCCGAATAAACGAGAGAACAAATACCCTTTCTCCCATAATGTGGGCAACTCCACTGATAAGCACTTTACCTGGCAATGCTGACATTACAGGTCCTCGCACAGTTTGACTAAGACCGGATACTCCTTTAATTGCATGGCGAAAAATTTCCCAAGTACGTACTAGGGGTATTCCAAAGTAGTGTTTTGGTCCTGTGTCTCGCTCAACAAACATATAGTACGGAATGCACCCTAGTCGCACCTGCATCTGCCACATTTTTCTCCAGGCTCTAGCAGAATCATTTACGTGCTTGAGTAACGGACTTTGTGCACGGAGCTGAGCTCCTGTAGAGCGAATGCGTCGAATCGCCTCCTGAGCAATTGGGGTATCAAGTTCTCGCCAGTGGGTGTAGTGACCCATAACAGCTAAATGTTTCCCACTGTAAACTATTTTCTCAAACAAGCGTAGCACATCATCAGCATCTCGATCGGTAACGTAACGATAAGGCCAGTAGGCAACTGACTTGGTTCCAATGCGAATGGTTTGGATGTGTTCAAATTCTGGGTCTAGCAGTGGTTCAATATATTGAAAAAGCCTCCGGGCACTCATAATCATAGGATCCCCGCCCGTGAGCACAACATCAGTTACCTCTTTGTGCTGGCGGAGGTAGTCTTGGAACCTCCCTGACTCACGAGTAGTAAATTTGTGAGTGTTCGTATCTACAAATTGTGCCCACCTAAAACAAAATTGACAATAGGCGTGACAAGCCTGACCAGATGAAGGAAAAATGAGGACGGTATCTGGGTATTTATGTTGGATTCCAGAAATTAGTTCACCATCCCACCTTGGCACGTTATAATCTACTTGTCCTCCAGGATGTGGGTTGAGACGAGAGCGAATGTCATCAACAGTTCTACGGATAGTTTCTTTCGATCCATTTGTTTTCAGCAACTTAATTACTCGATTTAAGTCTTCAGGGTTTAACATATCTGGATGAGGGAAGGTCATGCGAAAAATCGGATCATCAGGTAGATTGTTCCAATCGATTAGTTGCTCAACAATATAGTTATTTACTCGAAAGGGAAAAACCTTACTTACTGCTTTCATTGCCAGGCGTTCATGACTTGGTAGTTTTTGTAGCTGGGGCAAGTTCTCTATATCATGACTACCAATGTTGTTAAACGGGTTACTGGTTAAGGGGTGCATCTTTTTGTTGTAAATCTATAACTCAGGGAACATAAGTTGTATTTTAGCCTTAAATGGTCATATCAATGGTCATATTTTTGCAAAAGTCATGCAGCACGCTCATGGGTATTTACCCCATGAGCGACTGGATCAAGACAGTGAGATGCACCCCTCATTAGGGTTTTGCAAGTTTTTTTGGTGATACCAATTTAAATTTATAGTAAGTGCTTTTTTGGTGATACCAATTTAAATTTATAGTAGTCAAAGTAAAAGTTAAGATATATTTCTGCTCCCTGCTCCCTGATCCGAAGTCCCTTTAAAACAAAATGCTTTGTCCTCAACTATACTTCGGTTGCTATATTGTTCACTAAATCCATAGCATAAGAACATAAAAAATGATGAGTAAAGATACCGAAAATTTTTGGGTTTTTAAAGCACTTAATGGAATTGTAGACATTAACTTCAATACAGAAAAAAGTATTGAGGAATTTTGCAATTTTGTATTATCGGGACTTAAAAAATCAGGCCACATAGGCTCAAACTTCCGAAATTTCAGGTTGCTCGATACATCGATGAATGATTCTTATACAATTTTGCAATCAACTTTTCGCAAAGCTAATGAGATTAGAGCTCAAAACGAGAATAGTGGAGGAATACAAATACTCTTAGCTGACCCTTACAGTGAGTTTGCACGTAATCGAGCTGAGTCAATTAGTAAGAATCCATTTCAACAGCCGATGTCGCCAATGAAAAAGATGGAGGATAGTTTAGAGCAGATTATTGTATCTATGAGAGACTTGGCTGAAACACAGCAAAGAAGACCTTTACCCTCATGTATGGAGGGTGTTAAACCAAAATTGGAATTTATTCACGAATACGGTAATGATTTTGGGTTGAGACTTCTACTCTATTCAGATGTCCCCAGTGGACCAATGTACTTTTTTCAAAACATTTTACTCAAAGGAAGGTTCTGTGTGGGAGAATCTGCAGTTAATCTTCCCTGGATGATGATTATTGATGATCCTAATTGTAGCAAAGATTTTTACAATGTTTTTAGCGACGAGTTTGATCGGATATGGAAGCTTAGTGAAGAAGAAAAGTATCAGTATCCAAAAGAAAAAAAATTAAAAGCAGAAGAAACAAGGATTAGAGAATTAGAGCAAGAGATTAGTCGTTTGAAGGCAGAATTTAAAATTCTTAGCTCTCAAGCAAATTCTGAGGAAAATCAACCTCAGCTAAAAAACCAGATTAGCAGGGGGCTAGGGACTTTGGTGTCCACAGTGGTTGAGGTTATGGATCATGCTCAGCGCTTCTTATTCACTTGGCAGTTATTCGTAATTTTAATAGGTTTATTGGTGGCAGTATTTGTGGGAGTGGGATCTAAGATTGACTTTAATCAGCTTCTACCAAAGCCAACCCCTCCGCAATGATCTATCCCAAATGAGTCCAGTCTGGAAGCTCAACCACTTCGGTGAAAGTTCAGTCTAGCTAAATGCTTTAACCTTCACTTAGTTAAACCATGTTCTAGAGCATAGCGAACTAACTCAGTACGGCTATTAGTTCCGGTTTTACTAAACAGACGACTGACGTACTTCTCAACATTACGAACACTAGTCTCTAAACGTCGGGCAATTTCTTTATTCATTAGCCCTTGGGCAACCAAATCTAAGACACTCTGCTCTCTAGCTGTAAAATCAATGCGCAAGGGTGGAGGAGTTTGGACAATTCCATTCTTCTGGTCTAACATTGCGCGAATTTCAGCCACCTGCTTCGCTATCTTCTCAAGCTCTGTACTGCCTACACTATCTTCAGAGCTAGCAGCGCGACGCTCCAAGAGGTTCTGAACAATAGCGACTAATTCATCTGGATCAAAGGGCTTCGGTAGGTACGCATCACAACCGGCCTGATAACCCTGAATTCGATCTGAGGTCATGCCACGGGCTGTCAGAAACACTACTGGAAGTGCTTTAAAACGGGGATCATCTCGAAGTTGCTGTAGGAATTGATACCCATCTACTTTAGGCATCATGATGTCAGAAATTACTAGCTCGGGTGTGTTTTGCTGTAACATCTGCCAAGCATCATTAGCATTGCTGGCAACCTGTACAGTAAAACCAAATTCTGCCAAATACTCCTTGACCGCTTCCCTTACTCCTGGTTCGTCGTCTACCAATAAGAGTTTTGCTGACATCGCTACTTCCTTAACCCCTACTACCCTTAGTGTAGCGCAATTTAGACTGAGATCTTGCACCATTGTCATTAATCCTAGGGTGGGCAGTGCCTACCAACGGGCTTTGCAAGCTTGATTATCTGTCTGGTGCACTGCCCACCCTACATGAACCTAATAAGTGATTTCTGATTAATCGGGAATCGGGAATCGGGAATCGGAACCCACCCCTAACCCCTCCCAGGAGGGGAACGGGAATCGGGAATCGGGAATCGGAACCCACCCCTAACCCCTCCCAGGAGGGGAACGGGAATCGGAACCCACCCCTAACCCCTCCCAGGAGGGGAACGGGAATCGGGAATCGGGAATCGGAACCCACCCCTAACCCCTCCCAGGAGGGGAACGGGAATCGGGAATCGGGAATCGGGATGCAGCTATCAGCTTCCATGGGAAAGCCACTCAATCTGATCAGCTTTGTCTGGCAGCCGGGCTTGCTGTTGTCCCTTTGCCCTTGCCCAAGTTCCAAACAGACCAATCGGTGTGCTGATTAGCTCAATGGGATCGGTTTTGCCTGCGATCGCATTAATACTATTGCGCGGTAGTTCTTTCAGCAACCAACGACTGATCCGATACAGATATTCCGTGGGTGGAATATCCCGCATCAAGGGCACACCATGGAGCTGATGTAAGTAACGGTTAGAGCGACCATACCGATGCCATTGACTGTGATACTCCCGAAAGGTGGAACGGTGTCGGTGCTCCACTATGGCGGTTGGAGCAAGGTGTAATTGCCAGTTGCTTTGCTTTTGAATACGCCAGCAGATATCAGCATCACCACCAGTGGTTAGGTAAGGACGGAACAATCCCACTTCCTCGAATGCTTGCCGTCGGATTGCTAAGTTAGCGGTTTGACCGTAGGGACAATAAGAATTGTTTAACGTATGTTCCTGAGATAGAACATTATGATACTCAGCGTGTTTTTCTAGCCAGGTTTTACCGGGCAACCCGATGATTTTACCAGCAACAATACCAATACTAAGGTTAGCAAAGAGTGAGACCAAGTCTGCTAACCAATGGGGTTGGGGACGACAGTCTGCATCAGTAAAGGCAATTATTTCCGCCTTGGCTGCTCGAATTCCTTTGTTACGGGCTGCATAGGAGCTTTGAATCTGGTCTTCCAGGATGTAGTGGAAAGTTATGCCCTCAGATGCTCCCTCAGTAACGGCAGTTTCGATTAGTGAGGCAGTGCGATCGCTGCTATTATTATCCACTAAAAGATACTCTACTTGGTCAGTGGCATAGGTCTGTTCCTGTAAACAACGGACTAACTCTGGTAAATCTGCTTCACCGTTGTAGATTGGTACAACTACTGAAACCTTGGGCAAGCATTTGTCATTTGTCATTGGGTAATGGCTAATGGCAGAAGTGTTGAACAGGGAATCGGGAATCGGGAATCGGGAATCGGGAATCGGGAATCGGGAATCGGGAATCGGGAATCGGGAATCGGGAATCGGGAATCGGGATGCAGCTATCAGCTATCAGCTATCAGCTATCAGTTATCAGCTATCAGCTATCAGTTATCAGCTATCAGCTATCAGCTATCAGTTATCAGCTATCAGCTATCAGCTATCAGTTATCAGCTATCAGCTATCAGCTATCAGCTAATGCCCTACTGTGCCACGCTGAAGGCTGACCACTGACCGCTGACCACTGACCACTGACCGCTGACCGCTGACCGCTGACCGCTGACCGCTGACCGCTGACCGCTGACCGCTGACCGCTGACCGCTGACCGCTGACCGCTGATGGCTGACCGCTGACCGCTGACTGCTGACCGCTGAACGCTGACCGCTGACCGCTGAATGCTTGAATTATCAACTATCAATTTTGAGCATAATCAACTGCCGTTGGAGTAGCGATCGCACTCCATCTAAATCGAAGTTAACATGCGTCATAA
>NZ_JAAHIE010000435.1:0-6358 GCF_010671945.1 Moorena sp. SIO4E2 | reverse complement strand
CCTAATGCTCCGGAACAAAATCCGGTAGAAGATATTTGGTTACAAGGAAAAAGTTTCTTGAGAAAATTTTATCATATTTGCAGTTCTTTTAAAAAAGTAAAGTGGTTATTCAAGTTTTTTACTGATGGTCAAATATTTGATTTTCCCAAACTTTTTAAGTATGGAATTTTGCCACAACCTATTTAGGATTGCTATATTAATCAATTCCCTTCGATGACGTTCCACAAATCTACCTAATTGTCGATAACCCCAATAACCACTCATCATTCCCATAATTATGATTAGAAGCACCAGCCAGAGAGGATGACGAAGACCATGAGGATCTCGATGATCAGGTATTTGTTTGAGATAGTCGATTAAGCTTTTTTCGATGATCCATGGGATATAAGGGAATTTAGCCCGGTTTTTCCGGCTATTGCTTCAATATACACCTTTTTGCTCTATAATGAAACAGCCCTGGGTCATTAGACACGGGCTTTCCTGCTACCTAGATCTTTATGAGATAATCGTAAGCATTTAGCGATCAGCTCTGGTCTACTAAGCTTTTGAAGCCAGGAAAACTTAGGCATTTGGCTGAGGACAGTGAGTACATGATTATTCCTGGGACTTCCCTCAAGAAGCTGATAGCTGATACGCGACACGCGCTATAGCTGAAGTCATGAGGGTAGACACTGCTGAGCTGCATGACGCTGTTGTAATAATGGAGGACACAATCTATGGCTTATTTCTGGTTCAAGGCGTTTCACTTCATTGGTGTAGTGGTTTGGTTTGCCGGTCTGTTTTATCTAGTGCGTCTGTTTGTCTATCATGCAGAGGCTTCACAGGAGCCGGAACCTGCCCAAACCATTCTCAAAAATCAGTATGAGATTATGGAAAAACGTCTCTATCACATAATTACTACCCCAGGTATGGTGGTAACGGTAGCGATGGCAATTGGTTTACTGGTCACAGAACCAGAAGTGCTCAAGCAAGGTTGGTTACATATCAAGCTGGCTTTTGTAGCCCTTTTACTGGTCTATCATTTCTATTGCGGTAGGATTAT
This sequence comes from Moorena sp. SIO4E2, assembly GCF_010671945.1. Taxonomy (NCBI): domain Bacteria; kingdom Bacillati; phylum Cyanobacteriota; class Cyanophyceae; order Coleofasciculales; family Coleofasciculaceae; genus Moorena; species Moorena sp. SIO4E2. The sequence goes on along the minus strand of NZ_JAAHIE010000435.1, from coordinate 5,316 downwards.
GGGACAGCTGGCTGCCAATCAATGCAGTTGGACTGGTCAGCAGTTCCGTGCTCTCAATGAGGCACCTACTGTCTTACTGATGGTAATTGTTTTACTGGCAGTGTTTAAGAACAGTTTGCCTACAGATATTACGTCTTGGTTAATTCTTGCGATGATTATAGCAATGGCTGCCTCAATTCAGTTGTATGCCAAAAAGCGGAAGCGGGACAAAGAGAAAAGCTTGGCTACCACGTCCCAAGCAGAGCCTCAGCTTTGATTATCAGCTTTGATTAATAGTCATTGGGGACCGATGTTAGTCCCCACAGGAAAGTATAATAAGGGCTTAATGTTTTTGCCCTGGAAGTTTACCGTTAACCGTTGACGTGAACTGCATCGGCTGGGTCACATGTTTTGTTTATTTTTACCGACTTAACTTATCAACCACCATTAACAAACAATCCATAACATCTTAAAGTTGCCTTATGTCCGCTATACCACTTAAATTAAATCTTAATGATGGTTCGGTGTCTTTTCCATTCACCGCCGATGCTGCCAAAAAATTGCAACGTCAGCTTTACCAACTGATGCAGAGTCTGAAAGCTGCTGCTCAGGTATCTAGTGGTGGTAGACCCAAGCCTCAACAACCGATGGAGTACCAATTTACTGGGGATGTCTTTCTTGAGATTTTCTGCAATCCCAATATCTATCCTTCTCCGTTTGCTGCTAAAGTCTTAATTACCCTCAGAGATGATCGCATCCGCTTGAGTACGGAAGCTGAACTGACTCGTGTAGTAGAAGATGTTAACCTGTATTTGGAACAAGTCAGCTGAAGGCTGGGGTGTCATTTCCAGCAATTGTTGTCCCGTGACATCCTGCCTAATGTCTCTCAAGAAACTAAGGTCAGAGGCAACAGGTGGGATAGGGGCAACAGACGGAGATGGTGAAGATGGGGAAGAATTTGTTAACCGTTTCGGCTCTTCCATAGCAGATGCACTGCACGTCCGTGGGACGTCCTTAAGAAAAAATTTATGGTAAATCGTTAGTATAAATGAACTCCAACAATCTCCTGGAATTACTGCAAACTGGGTTTCGCGCCTCCTTGGGGGCAACAGCCTCTTTCGTTGAAACCCTGCAAGACCCTCAAAAGCGTGAAGAAAGTCTGGCTCAGTTTCAGTCAGATTTCAATCAACAGGTGACTGAGTGGGCGGAAAAAGGAGAGACTACTGAACTTGAAGCCCGACGTTTTATTGAGCAGATGTGGAATCAACCAGGTAATCCCGTGGGTACACCGACAACTGGTACCTCCAGTGATCCTGCTGCAGCATCATCTAGCAATCCTGTTCAGTCCAATGCACAGGATGATATTGAGGAACTGACAACACAACTTGCTGATCTTCGTAAGGAGTTAGAGGAATTGCGTAAATCAGACAGTAATAGTTAGATTGAAATAGTTAGATTGACACGGAGCGTGAAAAAACTCAGGTCTGAGTGGGAGACTAAAGTGGGAGACTAATAGCCTAGAAATCAACCACGGGAAACAGAAACTCCGCTCAATCTCTGACATTTCTGTTCCCATCTAATGGATTTACCCACTCAGGGCTGAGATACCATCAACTCAAGGCTTTTGATTACAAATGGCAGCTTTGTTACTCCCCAACACTATTCCCTGAAGTTTGCTGATATATACTCAACCGCTGACGGTTGCCCAACCCATCTAGTAAGTCACTATAGCCTTTATCGGTGGCATTGATGGGGTTTTGTTAGTTACCTACTCGATCGCACTTTTTTGTCTTAGGATCAGCTTCTATGCCGTTTGACTGAGGTCGCTTAGTCATTTTCCCATTGTTGAGAACCGATCAGGTCAGCAATACGGTCTCTTAGCAGGAATTCGCACTGCTCTAGCTCACACTCCACACACAGCCATTCTCGAGCTGGAATATATTGGCAAAGAACGTAAATGGGCTGTTGACGACTGACAAATCCTTTATCCACTAAGCGACGTGCTTCGTCTTGGATCACATCGATTGAATAACGGATAGAAGGGGTAGATGGCACTGTGTTAACACTCATGGATATCTTATCAGCTTGATCTAAAAAACGGGGATACGATTATATTAATCCAAATTTACTTACTGTGAAATAAAATTATTTCAGTATAAGAAGTTACCATTGACCAAGATTTGTTGATAAGGATCTTCCAATACTTTGGGCAAGTTGTCAAAGTCTAACCCATGGACAGCTAAAATGCCTACTGGGTTATGACTGAGCCATTGGTCATTGGCTGTAGGAGCTACCTTTCTCTCAAACCCCCTGTCTCTCTAAGGACTACCTGGCTGCCAAACCCGTCTGACCACCCCCAGATACCATTGGTTAAGTAATCAGAATATGGGATATATTTTATTGGCTGTTTGTTAAATAAAGCTTAAATCCTTGCTTAGGGTGGGATAGGGGGCGAGTACTGTGAAAGCTGATCAAGTCTCTCTTTATGCAAAGCGCGAGTGGGGGAAACCCCCATGAGCGCACCGGTAGTCGCTCATGGGGTGGCCTCCTTTGACCGCGCTACCTCGCTGCATCGCTTTAACAGAGCTGTCCGCCTTAACCCACCCATATTCATTACTCTAGCTGTCTTAAGATTTACTTTATAAATAGTCTCTTAATAATCCGGGGATGGGGGATAGGAGTACAGCTGGAATTATCGGTGGTTTTCTATATTGGATTGGTGATTTTGTCAACTCCTATTACTTGACCAGGGCTATATGCTTCTGTTATACTAGTGGTTATTTTAAAATGTCTAATTACTATAGGTTTTGGAGTAGTTCATCTTCATCTTGTCCTCTGCTCAAGCTGTAGAGGGGCAAATTGGCAAAAATTAGCTTAAAACTCCCTAAAAATTAAATAAATCTCACAAAAGTATCTATTGTTGAGCTTTCGGGTAACAATGCTTTAAGAGCGATCGCTTGAGCTGCTGGCATCTGCCCGTAAGAAAATACATATGGTGTTTCCGGTGGCAACTCTGGCAGGAACTGCTCTAACACATAAGGACTACCGTAAATCACGAGAGCTTGTAAATCCCCAGTTTTCAACAACATCTTAAGCCATGCCCTAGCTACTGCTGTCAATCCAGCACTACCCCGAAACGGGTTACCTCGGATAAATAGCTGTAGCAGAGTAGTTTTAGCACCAACAGGATTATCGACTACTTCCGAAGGTAGGGTCGTGTGACTATCAACCAGTTGGAGTTTGTAACCCAGCCTTCTTGGTAAAGCGACTGCTGGTGTATGCTGTCCCAAAAAGTCACAAGCTAAGAGATCATCGACCAAAATTAGATTACGTAACGGTTGATTACTGCTGCTGGGTATTGATGATAAAGCTAGAAAACCTCTAGTTATCTGGGAAGCCTGGAGAATATCGGCTACAGTCGTGATTGTGGTTGGTTGAGCTAGTTGCGAGAGCCAATTGGGGTTGGGTTGAAATGTTATCGGTTGTTGAGCTGGATCATCGTCTAAGCCCGACTCCAGGACAGGTTGTGAGAGGGGGTTTTGTAGAGATGCTATTTGTTGTGCAGTGGAGTGTTCGTCTAAACCCTCTCTTTGAGAGTGATAGCCCACTTTACGTTTTGCACGACTTATGCGCTCTACTGATGCCTGAATCCGCTGCCGTGAGATCCGTCCTTGTTCGACTGCTTGACAGACTGCCTCAATTGCTGTTTCGGGATTAACGGGCATCAAGAGAATATCAGCACCGGCTTCTACAGCCATGACTGTGGCTTCATCGGCACCATAGCGATTAGCAATTGCCCCCATCACTAGAGCATCAGTCACAATCAGTCCTTCAAATCCCAAGTCTGTGCGCAACAGTTGAGTCAAAATTCGCTCAGAGAGGGTGGCGGGGTGTTGGTCATCCCAAGCTGTAATTAGGAGGTGAGCGGTCATGATGGCATCTACCCCAGCAGCGATCGCATTGGTAAAGGGAGGCAATTCAACCGTAGCTAGTCGCGGTGGTGAGTGGGGCAAGATTGGTAAATCCAGATGGGAATCTGTCGCGGTATCGCCATGACCGGGAAAATGCTTGGCAGTGGTTAAGACTGGATAGGGTCGGGTTCCTTCGATAAAAGCAGAAGCCAATTGGCTAACGATTTGAGGGTTATCACCAAACGACCGGACATTGATAACAGGATTTTGGGAATTGTTGTTGACATCAACAACTGGTGCCAGGATCCAGTTAATCCCAATGGCCAACGCTTCAGTAGCGGTGATTTCTCCCATAGTACGGACATACTGCAAAGCTGGCTCAGGATCGTTTTGGGCAATGGCTCCCAGTGCCATCGGTGGGGGAAACCAGGTGGCACCGGCAAACCTTTGACCCACACCTTCTTCAATATCAGCAGCGATCAGTAAGGGAATTTTTGCCCACTCTTGGAGTTGTTTCGACCTAAGGGCGAGTTCCACAGCACTCCCGCCTAGTAAAATAACACCCCCAATACCCAACTCTTGCAACCAACGCTGCAATTGCTGGGCTGGGGGTTCCCAAATCGGATACTGAATTTGGTGATCAAATAGGTAGCCGGATGCTCGAACCACTACCATTTGCGCCACCTGTTCTGCTAGGGAAAGGTTATTTAGATCAGGCAGTGACTTTGGGAGAGAATTCAAGCTTGTGCTCCAGAAATATCGTCTTCGAGTTGCTTGCTCTGGCGTTCTTGAGAAAGCTGATTCAGTAAGTTCAGCATCTGATCGCCTCCTTCGAGACCACGGTCTTCAATAAACATGACCTCTGGTGTGCGGCGCAGGCGAATCCGCCGACCTAGTTCTCGGCGGACATAACCTGTAGCTGATTTTAATCCAGCCATTGTTTTAGATCTTGCCTCATCAGTGCCATAGATACTGACATAGATCTTAGCGTGCTGCAGGTCGCCAGAGACATCAACGTTGGTAATGCTAACCATCCCACTACCGACCCGGTCATCTTTGATATCGTTAAGCAACATGTGACTAACCTCCTGTTGAATTAGGGAGGAAACCCGATAAACACGGCGATTTGTAGTCATGACGTTCCCTTTGTTAAAGTATGGGCATCATCGAAAGCTGCGCGCACCTAGTCTAAACCTAGTCTAAACCTAGTCTAAACCTAATCTAAACCGGACTGAAGCCGAGCATGCCACGTAGGGTGAAAACCAAGAATAGAGAAACTCCCACGACTATGCCAATTAATGCGATCGCAGTTAGGGGGCGGTTCAGTAGTGGTTTTACCAGCAAAAACAGGGAATAGAATATCCCTAGAGTAATACTGATTAGATAGCGTGGGTAACGAGATACATTTTTAAAAAAGTCTTCCATT
>NZ_JAAHIE010000434.1:0-6372 GCF_010671945.1 Moorena sp. SIO4E2 | reverse complement strand
ATCAATTGAAGAATTAGAATGTTTGTTAAATCATCTTTTAAATGAAGGAGGGTTAATTATAAAATGGGTACGAAAAATAAAAAACAAAGGCAATGCTGTTATCACAGTTTAAATGCGCAACAGCTTATGAGAGTTGGAAATACCCCCTGGCTGATAACCAGTGAAAAAAGCGATTGGCCTATGGCCACGCTAAGCGAACGCCTTGGCTTAAAAAGCAATATAGCTGTTGCGAGTTAAGGGATTGACCTTTGGTCACGCTACGCGATCGCATAACCAGTATGGGGACGAACTTCTGGTGGGTGAAACCCTAGCACAATATCTGATTTGGGAACCCCTGCAGCTACTAGTTCTTCGGTGATGCCATCTTCGATACCATCCCGTTGAATCCAGATTTTTCCATCAATAATTTGAACATGGGTAATGCAGCCGTGGACTCGACGTTTGCCATCCCAGCCAACAACCATGAGCATAAAATGATTGTTTAGAGTATCGGCAATCGCATAACTTTGGATATCGCCGTGACTGTAACTAATCCGAGCGTAACGCTCTAGAATTTCTCGAATTAATCTGGAATACTCATCTAATCTATCCATTGCACTATTTCCTCGCCGTTGGCCTCAAAAATTAGCAAATTTAACTGATTGCTCTCAATAGCAATTCGAGCAATTTTATCTTGAAAAAAATCTAAGTAAACTGCATTGCGAATCGCTAGATATAATGTTCGTTCTCGATGGATAATCGATTCTTTTAACAAACTTCTATAAAGCACATATTGACCAAGGGCATTTTCTAGGTCTTGTACAGGAGAAGGACGAATAAAACTTTTTACCTCAACTGCAATACGTCGCCAATCTTTTTCTGCTGCAAAAAGTTTCTCGGAGCCCATATCTACGTAAACGGTTCGCTCTCCAACAGCTAATGCTAGGGGATCGTTAGTAATCATCCATCCGTCTTTGATCAGAGCCGTTTTCACGGTTTCGTGGTAGATATCCTTTGCCATTAAAAGTAGCTCATTCTTGGGATGCTCAAGGCTATCTCCATGGTAGCTTGATCACGCTTTAGGTATTGGTCACAAGCATAAATTTGGAATCTTGAAATAAAACGTTACACAAACCGGCAGATTTTGACTATAGCGCTTTATATCCTAATGAGGTACACATGATTGTTTACCTCTTGCCTCTTGCCTCTTGCCTCTTGCCTCTTGCCTCTTGCCTCTTGCCTCTTGCCTATTCCCTGCTCCCTGCTCCCTGCTCCCTGCTCCCTGCTCCCTGTTCCCTGCTCCCTGCTCCCTGCTCCCTCAAAAAAAGTACCTCACCAAATTGAAAAATACTAGACTGAACAAGTGCTAGTTAATCCATGGGCAAGTCCCGCAGGAAGTAAAAGCAATCACTTTTACTATCCGTGCCCTTGATTCTCCCCAAGTAGCCAGTTAAGGGAGAAGAAAGCTCAATCAATATTTCGTGTAGTTCTGCCTGAGTCAAGGACTGGGGTGGATTGGAGAAGTTATAGGCTCCATAGATCATCTCTACTCCCACGGTGTGATTATCTCTATCGTCAATCAGCTTTTTCACCAGCTGGACAATATGCGATCGCAATTTCAGTTTTTCAGAAATATGATTAATATATTTCTCAACTTCCTGATCAGCTTGACCAGGTATCAAGTAATCCTTCAGTATAATTAAATCAACAGAATTGGGATACTGGCTTTGGAGTTTCACCAGCTTCTGAAGAGTTTCAGGATTAATAATTGCCATACCATGTACAATAGCTGCATCCATAAGTTGTTTAGTCGGCTCACCAGGGCCAATGATTAACTTAGCAGTTTCTTTAAGTAGTTCTTGATTGTTTAAACGTAAAGTTCCTAAATTCAACAGTTGTACTGCCGTATCGTTAGGAATTTTTTTCCCAGCCTTGCACTCACCCACCAAGGGATAAGGTTTTGAGCAGAATAAATCTAAACCACCAGCACCACCTTTGTGAGCATGGTCGATGGTAAATCCCAGAAACTTAAGGCTATCACGAACAATATTTTCAAAATCTGTACCAGCTTGATAATTAGTTTTACCTTGATCCAACTCTTTGCTGCGATTTCCCAATGCTGCGATGGTATTTATCCAAGCTAAATCTGGATTAGATGAGGTTAACTGCTTGTTGCTACTCCAGCCTATAAATTTTTTGATCTCTTCGTCAAGGGCTTTAGCAGCTGGGTTAGTAATTGCCAGGTTAGCGATTTGACTCTGTAATTCTTCCAATTCCGGATACAGTGGCGGGAGTCGATTTTCTAGCTGGTGTCGCCGTTGGCTGAAAATGCGATCGCTTAATACTGGCCAATCGTCAGTAACCCTAATATTATCACCTAAACTAACAAACTTTCCAAGGGGCTGACTAGTAGTATTTCTAATATTACTAATACTATCATGTCTAGGTACTTCAAGAACTTTAGGCAACTGATAAACCCGCAAGTAAGCCAGGAAAATACCCTGCTGTTTCTCAAGTCTTGCTTGTAATCCGGCTGCTGTCCATACCGTTAACAGTGATAACTTCTCCAAGGATTCAGTTTTCTTCAGGTGTTGGCAAAGTTCACACCTAGCCCAAGCCTTAATCAAAACTGTCTCAGAATTCAGTGCCGTTAGACTTTTTTGGGCTATTTCTCTAAAACTAGAGCGATAATATTGCTCAGGATACAGGCAATGACTTGATGGATTATTACTTGATATCTTATTAGTTAATATCTTAGACGGATATAGGACAAATTTTCGCCCTGGATTGATAAATAGCTGAGGTATAGCAGCAATCATTCGCCCTTGAATTAAGGCTTCGATATCTGGTGCCGGTAAAAGTAGGGCTATTGAAATTAAATCTTGCTGACTCATTATCTTGCTGACTCATTAGTAGATATCTAGATCACTTACTATCAATCAATCTCATCCCTAGCGTCAACTATGTAACTCCTGTCAACTCTAGCATTTATAAATCAATTATACCAAAGAAAGTTACTTTTTTGATATTACCAAAAATCCCTATATATTTTCTTAACTCTTGCCTCTTGCCTCTTGCCTCTTGCCTTTCCTTAAGGGAGTATGTTCACAAATCAAAGGAAAATGCTATAGATTCATTGACTTACTCATCCTTTAACTTTCCGACTCTTCATCCACTGCCTCTTCAGGAATTTGTCCCGATGGAGCACTCAAAATTTTTCGCAGTAATCGGTTATCTATGGCTAGCTTTGTGTTAGAGATAAAATCCTTAATCTGCTCTTCACTCAACTCATAGTCTTCACGACTCTCATAAACAGAGCGAATCGCAATTAAGGGTTTAACCTCCTCTGTTTTCAACACTACCCATTTTCCTTCTTGAGCCTTCAGGTTATTCAAACACTCTTGAGCCTTCTTAGCACTTTGACTTATGGGTTTAGAGCGGACTAAACAACCACGGGTCAGATCATATTTTTTATAATTCCCAAGATGAGATAACCCAGCCGTTACAGTATTTCCAACAGAGGCTTGGATCACCGCTAGTCCGATTTTGACCGTATTCCCGTCTTCTTTACCAACTATCTTGAGCCCTAAGTATTTATTTTTAGGTTTAACTGGAGCTTCAATTTTTTCGATTGTGACTCCTGACACTATCTGTCCTATGAGTTGGTTGAGGCCAAACTTGATAGCGTTAGTGAGCTGAGGGTCATCCTCCATATACTCTTCATTGTCAATATTTTTGATCTCGTTATTATAAGCAGAACTAACCGGATTTATAGCAGGTCTATGGGATGAAACTTGCTGACCATTAGGTAATCCCCAGTTAGTTTGACACCATTTAAGAACATCTCTTGCTGTTGGTCGTTGTTTCCCAAATTCTTTCAGTTTTTCTTCGGTAAAGGGATAAACCCGCTGAGGAGGAGTTAGTTTATTCTGATTATAAAACGCTTTTAACCGTAGGGACACTAGATCAATTATCTGCTCAGAATTTAGAGGATTTAACTCAACTTCTCGCTCGCCTATTCTGTCAACAACTGCCTCATTTAAATCTAATGCTCTGATTTGATGTGTCCAAGTGTCAGGATACATAGCGGTCAGCAGCACACCCCGTTTAATGCTATTGTATAAATCTGTTGCTAAGCTGGCAATAACTTGTGCTCTGGTAAACCCTCCATCATCACATTCTGTACTATCTAATTGATCAAAACACACCACCAAGGGATTGTAATCACTAATTAGGTCTAAAATCTGACAAGTTATATCGAAAGCGTCTTTGTCATCTTCCGAATTGTTGGGTAACTCCATCTCGTCAGCTTTTTTATGGGCTAAACTTTGGCCAGACAGCCATTTAATAGCATAAGGGGCATGCTGCTTTGATAATGTCCATAAAATCGCTCTGATCAGATCCGGATTGTCGATGTCTGTCTTGATTTCAAGAACTTTATCAGTCAGTTGATCAATTAGCTTGGGATTTTTAGCCAAGGCATTGGGAAATACATTGACTAACTGCTGAGATGTGTAACTTCTTTTCATCGCCTCATTGGCTAAAGCAGTCCCTAAATCTTGCCACTGACTCACCCCCTGGCTACCAACCTCCTTGAGACTTAATGCCAGGGTCTTAAAAAATTCCGGCTTGATCCGGTTAAGGTCATTGTAATCAGTCATATAGACAAACCAAGCACCGCCATCAGATTGAAGTTGATGGCGAACCCTACTGAGCAAATGAGTTTTGCCTAACCCTGGTTCAGCCTTGATGGTAATGCCAATAACGTGACGCTCCCCGCCACGAACTTCTTCAATTGCCTTAAAAACCGCGTCGGAGGCATGAGCATTTATAGAAGGAACGTGAGGGAATTCTTTTTTCCATACATTTTGCTTCTTGACAACCAACTCTCTGTTAAAAGGGTTTTGTTTTTTGATGGCATTCTGGAGTTGTTCAAGGGGAGATGAACTATTAGTCATGATAAACTGTTAGTCATGTTAGTGTGAGGAAACGCTACAAACAGTCAACAGAGATTTATTACAATAACCAGGCCAGCCTAGGATTATAGCCGCTTAGCATAGCAGCGTAATCCACTCAGTTCTGTGGTGATGGAATCTTCGATTTGGGATGGATCGCTATCCGGTAAGCTACCGCCTTGGAGTTGCAAAATATCCTTAGCCTGCATTTCCAACAACCACTCATTAAACTGGGAACGACTGACACTATCCCCAATTTCCCGTCTAATCCGATAAATCGGTACGAGATCATCAAGGTTATAGTCCTGATTTAGCTTGTCGTAAACCTCCAAGACCACCGACTCAAAGGTTTCATAAGAAGCGATCGCATTTTCCCCAGTTTTCTCAGCATCAGCGCCTGGGTCAACGACCTTAGCCACTGAGCTTCTTTCTCGAATCCAATTTAGAACAGCCTTGACATCCTTGGCTCTGACCAGACTACCGTCAAACTCAAAATCAGCGCTTTTGATGCCAGCGTCTAGCACTTCCAAGCCTTGCTCTGTCAAAAACACATACTCGATTCGGGCTTTTTTTGTTTTCTTGATCGTCCCATCTGTTTCCAATGTTTTAAAGATGTCAGTATAATCACCAGACCTCTCATTATTCAGTTTCACTGTATCACTTAAGTCTTTTCTTTTGACTTCTTGCTTTGATCCTCCTAGATTCCACAAGTGTAACAGGAGGCGAGTTGTAGCTTGGGCTGGGGTCCCTCGTAACCCTTTCTTATTTTCTTTCTTATTTTCGGGTTCAGGGTTTGTGGACATTTCCGTTTGTTCTGTTTGTTCTACTGTTGACATTTCCATTTGTTCTAGGTATTTTGTTCTAGTATTTACGTAGATCAGATTATGGCTTGTCACCTCTCTATCCAGTGATAGCCTAACCAATAGTATGATGCCAATTCGGCACGATTGAGTCAGAAGCCATAAATTTTTATGGCTAGCCTAGCCTCAGGCCAGCCAAATTAAGCGTCTGCCTTTGTATAGCCCTAAAATTGCATTTTGAGGGCTATGAGTCATAGCTAAGTCAATCACAATTCCCCATGGGATTGCCCCTTGGGGTGCTGCGAAAAGCGAAATCGTACTCTCTTGCCTCTAGGATCATAATTTCCAAACTATCCAGTCTTTCCCCCCAGAAAGCGATCGCATTTACTGGGAAAATCTCCAATTCTGCTAGCTTGAGTAGAGCAAGGTAGTCGAGTCTCGATATTATATCACTTCTGTTCAGTCCTAGGTTACTTTCAACTATTATTTCTGTGCCCCCTCTGGTTCCTCTGCTCCCTCTGTGCTGATAGGATCACACTTCTCTAATTAAATAGGTTTGAGCCAAATCAGCTGGACTCATGGACTCATACGGTTCAAAAGGCTGATAGATCGGAAGGAGACTTAATCTGGTTTAGTTT
>NZ_JAAHIE010000433.1:0-6377 GCF_010671945.1 Moorena sp. SIO4E2 | reverse complement strand
ATGGCACGAGTGTCCCACAGATGTAGTGGATAGTCCTGATGTGGGACGCATTGGTCCAATTACCTATAATCGTCCTGGTGGTCACCGAGCCAGAGGCTTTTTGATGGCAAGCGGACCAGGAATTACCCCAGGTTCTAGTTTGCCAGAGGCTCATCCTGTAGATATAGCCCCAACCATCTTGACCTTGATGGGAGCACCGATTCCTGACTACTTTGATGGCAAATCTCTAGTTAGTCCGACTTTATCCATCTCAGCTTGACATATAAATCAACCCTAGGGATAGGGTTTAATTTCCCTATCTGGGTAATTCCTGAGCCTCTTAGATTCAGCAAGTTTAAGGGTGTAGATGCACTCTTAGCTGGCCAGATGCTACTAACTTGAAACAATGCCATCCATTGCCCTAGTTCGCAAGTATAGGATTAACCCATTGAAATCCTATACTTGCAGATTTAGATCAGGTTTTGTATACAGGTTATCTTTTCACTAAAACAATTTTTGTATAAAGTAAGCTTTTGTAGAAAATAATCACTGCTTAATATCAAGTTTAGGAGTATTATTACTCTTAGGTCAGGGTTTAAAAAACCTGTGAAGTCAAGCAATATCATGGTTTTGAAATGCCATAATCGTGGCGAAACTTGCCTATTCCTTCCCCAGCAAGCTTGCTACATTTATATGGCTAGTTTCATTATACCACAAAGAAGCCTCCAAACATGATATAAGTTCTGAATTAGTAACTTTTTGCATATAACATTATGACTACAATAGTATACCTACAATTTTTTGCTATAAACCAAGGTTCATGAGAAAAATTTTGGCATTTTTTGAACCGATTTTCACTACTGTTTCCTTGGTGCTCTATTCAGGAGGAGTACTCACTGTAATTTTATCAGGAGGCAGAAGTGAGGGGGATGTCATACAAGAATTTGATTCCTCCCTCAGTAGATTGCTGTTCGTATTAATTTATCTCGTTACCTTTTTCCTCCTAACACTACGGTGGAAAAAGGTACTTTATGTCCTCAGTAAAGATAGGTGGCTGAGTCTGTTGGTGGGGATAGCAGTAGTATCTGTTTTCTGGTCTTCTGAACCAACAACGACTATCAACCGTGCTGTTGCCCTAATTGGCACAACCTTGTTTGGTGTTTACCTCGCCAGTCGCTACACCATGAAAGAACAGCTAGAAATGCTGGGTTGGGCGTTCGGAGTAGCAATATTGCTCAGTTTTCTGTTTATTGTGGCTCTGCCGAAATACGGGATTATGGGGGGAGTTCATGCTGGAACTTGGCGAGGAATCTACGTCCATAAAAATGTTCTTGGCAAAGTAATGGTGCCCAGTGCAGTCGTATTTTTGCTCCTAGCTATTCGGGGCAAAAAAAATAATTTACTGTTGTGGGGGGGGTTTGGCTTTGCCGTAATTCTTTTACTATTTACAACTTCAAAAACTGCACTGGTTAGTCTTATAATTATGTTATTATCTCTATATCTATACCGGATGTTACGGTGGCGATATTACTTACTGATTCCGGCTATATTTGCCATGACAACATTCGGAGGCAGCGTCTTAATCTGGTTGCTAGATAATGCAGACGCTTTGCTAGGTGCAATCGGTAAAGATGCTACCTTAACCGGTCGTACAAAGCTATGGCCCTTCGTGTTGGACATGATTGAGAAACAGCCGTGGTTCGGTTATGGCTATGGTTCATTCTGGAATGGCTTGAATGGTGAATCTGCCTATGTCTGGCGTGCAGTATTGTGGCCAGCTCCCAACGCCCACAACGGCTTGCTCGACCTATGGCTAGCTTTAGGAATCTTGGGAGTATTAATCTACCTAATTGGATTTAGTTTTAGTTTACTAAGAGCTATTGCTTGGCTTCGTGTAAGTAAAACATCAGAGAATCTCTGGCCATTATTGTTATTAACCTATACCGTGTTAGCCAATATCACAGAGACATCAGTGATGATACAAAACAATATCTTTTGGGTGCTATACACATCTGTAGCTCTTTCGGTGCTTATTCCATTAGAGCGACAACAAAACCTATTGAAATGAACGAAAACTTTCAGTTATTAGTCAGCATTGTCATCAACAACTACAATTATGGTCAGTTTCTACCTCAAGCGATTGACAGTAGCCTGAGTCAGACTTATCCAAATACAGAAGTAATTGTGGTGGATGATGAGTCCACTGACAACTCTCAGGAGATTATCACTAGCTACGGTGACCAAATTATTCCTATCCTCAAGAAAAATGGTGGGCAAGCATCGGCGCTCAATGCCGGTTTTTATGTCAGCCGTGGGGAGATTGTAATTTTTTTAGATGCTGATGATTACTTATTCCCTAATGCGGTGTCCGAAGTGGTCGCCGTTTGGAAACCAGGGGTAGTCCAGGTGCAATATCGTTTAGAGTTGGTCAATGCCCTTAGTGAATTTATTGGTATCCATCCAGCTCCAGACATAACATTTGATAGTGGCACCGTTTGGCCAATTTTGTTGGAGAAGGGAAAGTACAGCAGTACTGTAACCAGTGGCAATAGTTTTGCACGGTCAGCACTAGCTCAAATTTTTCCTATACCCGAATCTGATTTTACCATAGCTGCTGATGGTTATCTAGTCACCCTGAACCCATTTTATGGGCAAGTGGTATCGATTGAAAAACCCCTTGGGGCATACCGACAACATGGGAAGAATTTGTGGGCTTTTTCTAAGGGAACCATTCCCATTGAACGGTTTCGTCGGTCTATCAACCATGATTTTATCAAGTATAACTATTTAGTAAGCAAGGCGACTGAGTTCGGCTATCACGTATGCCCGGATTTGAGCTTTCGTGACCCCAATCATTTGATTCACCGTATCGCTTCTTTACGACTAGATCCTCACCATCATCCTTTTGCTTCTGATTCCCCTGTAGTCTTAGCTTACAAAGGATATTGCTCAATCTGGAAATATTCTAAATTTAATTGGAAAAAGAAGCTACTCTGGAGTCATTGGTTCCTGTGGGTAGGACTAATGCCCTATAGTCTTGTAAAACCAGTAATTTATTGGCCCCTTAGTTCAGCATCTCGTCCTAAAATTATTCTCTGGCTAGCAAAAATAATCCGCAGAGTTATACGCATCTTGACTTATCAACAAGTTACGGATTAACTCCTCAGGGTAAACGCATCGAAATTTGTATCAAAACTTACAGTTAAAAAGTAAACAATAGTATCAAAAATCTAGAATCACCCTGGTTATTATCAATAAGCCCAATTTATTCTCAATTATTGGCCGTGTTATCCAAGGTCGATTTGAGAGTACTCTACATTCTGGTTGCGTACGCAAATCCGACTTTGATTTTTGTTCAAAGTCAACGAATTTTCCGCTGACTTTGAACAAAAAAACTGATTTAGGATGGGATTTATGGGAATTTACCCAAAAAATTGAGTTAATGATATTTTTGTCTGTTACCATTTATACCAAATTAGATGCGTTTACCCTGATTAACTCCTGGTTAATATATCTTAAATAATTGGTAGGAGCTGGGTAGTAATAATTACCCAAAAGTATACTAGTTAATAGTCTTATATAATAAGGTCATGATTTCTTACTCAAATTATTCTCTAGTTAGGGAAAATTATCCGTATTAATACCTAAATTTGCGTAGAGATAATCAGCTAAATTACTTAGGATAATCAGCAATATAGTCAATTGTTTTATAGATTTTAATCTAGGTATAATTAACAACGGCGAAATAGCAGTTCGATATTACGAGAGAGTTTTTAGTGACTTTACCGAACTTTTTAATCATTGGAGCCCAAAAGGCTGGAACTACCTGGTTAGCCCATAATATCAGGGAACATCCTGAGGTATTTATACCTGGAAATGAGATTCATTACTTTAATAAGACCTATAATCTCAATCAAGGTATTGAATGGTATAAAAACCATTTTGCTGATGTTAATGGAGAAAAAGTTATTGGAGAAAAAACTCCTAATTACTTATGGATCGATCCATTGCCTGATGCCCAGGGTAAAGTCTACTATGACCCCCTCGAAGAAATTCCCTATTCCCATCGGCTGATCTACGAAACATTGCCTGAAGCAAAGCTTATTGTAGTCCTAAGAAATCCAGTTGAACGAGCCATTGCTGCTATAAATCACTTTATCAAAAATGGAGCTATATCTCTCAATGATGACCTTGATGAACTATTAGTTGGTGATCAACAACCCCTAGTTGAGCGCTATGGCATCATCGACATGGGACGATATTATCGCCAACTGCAAGGCTACTATGACTACTTCGATCCTAAGCAAATGCTAATTCTAGTCTTTGAAGAAGACATTGCTCAAAACTCAGACGATTCTCTGAAAAAAGTTTGTGAATTCCTTGAGATAGATTCTTCCTTTGATTTTAGTAAAAAGTCTAAAAAAGTCCATAAAAGCACTAGTTCACCAATTGCTCGTTATCTCGGAACCAGTTTCCCATTTATGCGTGGCTTGATCAATCGTGTTGATCAGCGCTTACCCTTACAACACCAAAAGCTTCGCCCCAGTCCATCAGCGATTCAAAAACTCTACACTATCTATGCCAATGACAATCAAAAGCTCTTCAAATTATTAAGGCGGGAGATATCGGCATGGCACAGCAAAGAATTAGTGGGATTAAGCAGCTAGTCAGCCTAAGGGTGAGGATAATAAAAAATTAGCCATATAAGTAGGGATAAATCAGATAATATATAAGTTGCCTTCAGAGATATTATGATGCTAACTTTTAGAGTAATATCTTCGATGGCAACTTGGTATAAGTCATACCAATAATTCGCTGATTGTCTTCTTAGTCTGGGTAATCAGAGATGATTTTCGATCAGTTACCAACTTGGCAGATAATCCTGGCAGCAAAAAGGTATGATCCAAACTACTTGATATGAATTTTCAATCCCTCAAATCCAGGCTCATTGGCATATTTCAGAAATCCCTAGTACGTAACACCTTGTGGATGCTATTGGCTAAATTTCTGAAGATGATTGTCCAAGCGGCCTATTTCGTGATTATTGCTCGTACCCTCGGTGCTCAACAGTATGGTCTGTTTGCTAGTTTGACGGCTTTAGCGGCGATTATATCACCTTTTGCTACCTGGGGGAGTGGAGATGTTTTAATTAAAAATGTCTCTAGAAACCGAGCCTTATTCAAGGAATACTGGGGCAATGCGCTGTTGATGGTTTTTACCTCTAGTTTGGTGCTAATTGCCTTAGTTATGCTTATAGCTCCAGCTATTTTACCTCAAGGAACGTCGCCCCTGCTAATATTTTTGGTATTTTTGTCTGACTTACTCTTTTTGAAAATTTTAGCCACCGCTGGTCAGGCATTTATCGCGGTCAGTCAGCTTAAGCACACCGCCCAGATTCATTTTTTACTCAGTCTAAAAAACTTAGTGGCAACACTTTGTTTTGTCAGCTTCTTTCAGACATCAGATATTGTAGTTTGGGCAGCTTTATATCTGGCTAGTACAGCAATAGCAGCTGGGGTTGGATTTCTGATGGTACATCGGATGTTAGGAACTCCTAAATTGGCAATATCAAAGATCAAGCCGGAGATGCTTCAGGGATTCTACTTTTCTGTCAACCTTTGTGCTGAAACGGTTAACAACAATGTAGATAAAACCATGCTGGCGCGTCTTTCTACATTACAAGCTACAGGTATATATGCTGCTGCATACCGTTTAATTGATGTGGCATTTGTCCCTGTACAATCTCTGTTAGCCGCTTCCTATGCCAAGTTTTTTCAGAAGGGAGCCGCTGGCATCCGGGGAAGTCTCAATCTGTCCAAGCGTCTATCACCAATTGCTGGTATGTACGGAATAGCTGCTGGTATCGGGTTGTTTATCTCGGCTCCAATGGTACCCTACATCATAGGTGAAGACTATAGTGAGGTAGTCAATGCCTTACGTTGGTTAGCACCGATACCGTTTTTTAAAGCCATGCAGTTTTTTGCGGCGGACACCCTAACTGGTGCTGGATTTCAAGGGTTGCGTAGTAGCATACAAGTAACGGCAGCTCTGTTGAACTTTTCGTTAAACCTTTGGTTAATTCCTCTGTATTCATGGAAGGGAGCTGCCTGGTCAAGTTTAACCTCAGATTCCTTGAGGATGCTCAGCTTATGGCTATTAGTGTTTGTCTTATATCGGCAAGAGGTGACTAGAAGCAAGCGCCTTCAAGAATCGGAACATTAATCTTTATCCCCTTTCTCTAAGAGGGATGCAACATAACATTCTTGGGTAATTGCTCATAGGTATAGCAGAAGTCAGAAGTCAGAAGTCAGAAGTCAGAAGTTAAACTCAAGCCAAACTGTAGTTTGAGACTTTTGTCATGTCCTAATTACCCTGGCGACTGCTATAATTGCTCATAG
>NZ_JAAHIE010000432.1:0-6402 GCF_010671945.1 Moorena sp. SIO4E2 | reverse complement strand
AGCTATCAGCTATCAGCTATCAGCTATCAGCTATCAGCTATCAGCTATCAGCTATCAGCTATCAGCTATCAGCTATCAGCTATCAGCTATCAGCTATCAGCTATCAGCTATCAGCTTTTGAATAAAAGAGGTAAGCAAAAGTTTAATCTCAGTTCCTTGGCCTTTCGGCCAAGGAATTCATTGTATTTGGCTTTGAGTCCGTTGAACTCCTAAGCCGGATAGCTTGTTTTAAGCTGACCGCACCTCAAGTAGCGTGAGCTTTTAGCTCACGGCTGACCGCTGACGGCTGAATGCTTACATCTGATTAGCCTTTCAGTCCCTCTAACCAACTGGATAAATCCGACCCATCGGAAAAATCGAACAATGCCTCACTCAGTTGATCTAAATCAGCAGCAGATAAGTTGTTGATGACTGATTCTAGAGTAGGCTCGATTGTTCCAACCTGGCGTTTCAACTGACGCATAATTAGCTCCAGTTTTCCTTGCTGTAAGCCTTGCTGTAAGCCTTGCTGTAAGCCTTGCTGTAGACTTTGTTGGACTTTCTCTTCTCCCCAAGGTAATAAATGTCCAGAGCTATCCCACCACCGTAACCAATAGTTGGTGATTTCTGATTTTTTACCGTACCATACTCCCAGAAACAAACCCATAGATTCAATCCAGTAGCGTCCATTAGCATCGGGTTGTTGAAGGGTATAGCTTCCTGAATTAAGCGATCGCATTTCCAAACTTCCGGACCCTGGGTCAAAAATCACATAAATTGGTACTTGTAGGATTTGCTCGTAAAAGTACCATTTGCCATAGGGGTAACGGGGGTTCATGGAATATTCTCCTTGTTCCTTTTCGGATAAGAATTCCATAACCACTGCTGGTACCTCTCCTTCGGTGTGAGGGGTATAGCTACGGCGAATCACCCCTGGTAACACAGGAAACACAGAAGGTACATAAAACCAGTCCGGTGCTTTGACTACTGTTTTACCGTCCACATTGGCACAGAGTCCAAAGTTGGACGCAATCAGCATTGAGTTAGTGATAAATCCGGCTAATTCCAGAATCTCTCGCAGGATAGCCGCTAATAAGGGATGATAGAGATTTTCCACTGGGTCATCGGGTAATTGAAATTCGTCGGGGAGTTTTTCCCATCGGATAATGGGTTCGGCTTTCGTTTGAGTCATAGCCATATCGGGTGTCTTTATATCTTTAAGGTAACGAAAAACTTAACTTTGTTTGTTTGAATAGAGTTTTGAAGAGACTGCCGAGTTTTGAGGGTTTAGTTTTGAGTAATAACGACAGATTTTAAAATTTTATTATATTTATAGATTACAATTAATGTTAACTACTAAATTATTAAACACTAACTACTAATGACAAAGAAAACACTTGAAACCGCTACCTATGTCGAAGCAATGGCGCAACTCCTTGATTTAGACCTTAAGCCCCAACACCGTCCTGGTGTTATCAAAAACTTCGCTAAAATTTATGCGATCGCATCTTTAGTGACAGAATTTACCTTACCTGATGATATCGAAGCTGCTCCGGTATTTGAACCTTAGGATGCTGATTTTTTTTCTAGTAAATTAGAAAGCTTATTGGTTTATAACCGTTACTAAATCATCATAATAATAGTTTAAATTGGGATGCTAACCGTGAAACAAATTGATGATGCTATTGGAATTGCCACTGGGATTCGAGAAGGTCAAGTCACCGCAAAAACAGTTATTACTAACTGTCTCGAAAAAATCACTGTCCGTAACCAATCCCTTAACTGTTTCACAACGGTTACCACTGACCAAGCCTTATCCGATGCTGAAGAGATTGATCATGCTATTGCTAAAGGGAACAATCCCGGTCCATTGGCAGGAGTTCCTTTTGCAGTTAAAAACTTATATGATATTGCTGGCTTAATAACATTAGCTGGGTCAAAAATTAATGCTGAAAATCCTCCTGTTTCCCGTGATGCTACTGCTGTAACTAAACTAAAACAAGCGGGTGCTATCCTAGTCGGAGCATTAAATATGGATGAGTATGCCTATGGCTTTGTAACGGAAAATAGCCATTACGGTGCAACTCATAACCCCCATGATCTCACTCGCATTGCTGGTGGTTCCTCTGGCGGCTCGGCAGCAGCAGTGGCAGCGGGATTAGTACCAATTACTCTTGGTTCTGATACCAATGGTTCAATCCGGGTACCAGCTGCGTTGTGTGGTACTTTTGGCTTAAAACCTACCTACGGACGATTGTCTCGCGCAGGGGTTTTCTTGTTTTCTGCTAGTTTGGATCATATCGGTCCGTTTGCTCGTTCTGTACGGGATATTGCTACTACTTTTGATATCCTTCAGGGAGCAGATCCCGCTGATCCAGTTTGTAGCAATCGTCTCCCAGAACTCTGTGTCCCCCACCTTAACGAAGGGATTGAAGGGTTACGGATTGGGGTTGCTGATGGGTATTTTGCTCAAGGGGCAGAACCAGAAGTCTTGGATGCTGTGGCTAAAGTGGCTAGTAGCTTGGATGTAACTGCCTCGGTTACTATCCCAGAAGCCAAGCGAGCCAGAGCAGCAGCTTATATTATTACAGCTAATGAAGGGTCAAACCTCCATTTGGACAATTTGCGTAAACGTCCCGATGATTTTGATCCAGCTACACGCGTACGCTTTTTAGCAGGTGCCCTAATTCCAGGCACTTGGTATATTCAAGCGCAACGGTTTCGACAATGGTTTCGCGATCGCATTCGGGAAGTCTTCCAAAATGTCGATATTATCCTCGCTCCCACTACCCCTTGTGTTGCTCCCCTACTGGGTCAAGAAAAAATGGTCATTGCTGGGGAAGAAGTGTTGGTTCGTCCAAACTTAGGATTATTTACTCAACCCTTATCCTTCATTGGCTTACCGGTCTTATCGGTACCAATTCACCGTCCTGGTCAAATGCCCTTAGGGGTACAAATTATTGCTGCACCCTACCATGAAGCCATGATTCTTAGAGTTGCTGCAGTGCTTGAGGAGCAAGGCATCGTTTCAGCAGCGGTTGTGTCTTAACAAATCGATGATTGAGACAATATTCTTTTACCGCAAATAGTTGTATAATAAAATATTAATTATTGCCACAATTCAAAAAGAAGTATAAAGAGTTAAGTATGAAACAATTTTATCTAGCATTTATCTAGCAGCATGCTCTCCCAGATTAAAGAGTTAGCCCAAGAACTTGCCCCGCGTCTGATCGAAATCCGCCGTCATCTCCACTCTCACCCAGAATTGAGTGGTCAAGAACACCAAACAGCCGCTTACGTAGCTGGGGTCCTATCCTCCTGTGGTCTTCATGTACAAGAAAGGATTGGCAAAACTGGTCTTATCGGTGAACTGATTGGTGGTACCGATGACCGATTAGTCGCACTGCGCACTGATATGGATGCTCTACCCATCACCGAACAAACTTGCCTCGATTTTGCCTCACATCAACCGGGAGTCATGCATGCCTGTGGTCATGATGTCCACACCACCGTAGGCTTAGGCACAGCTATGATTCTATCCCAACTCGGAGAAACTTTTCCTGGTAATACTCGCTTTCTGTTCCAACCAGCTGAGGAAATTGCTCAAGGTGCAAACTGGATTGTTAAAGATGGGGGCATGAAGGATGTCAGTGCTATCTTTGGTCTTCACGTTTTCCCATCAATTCCAGCAGGGTCTATTGGTATCCGCTATGGGGCATTAACAGCAGCAGCGGATGATTTAGAAATCGTAATTATGGGAGAATCCGGTCATGGAGCTCGCCCTCACCAAGCTATTGACGCGATTTGGATTGCTGCCCAGGTGATTACCACCCTCCAACAAGCTATTAGTCGCACCCAGAACCCATTACACCCGATGGTCTTGACAATTGGACAAATTAGTGGTGGGCGAGCTCCGAATATTATTGCTGACCAAGTCCGCCTAGTAGGAACAGTGCGATCGCTTCATCCCCAAACCTATGCTGGCCTACCCGATTGGATTGAAAAGATTGTGGCCAATGTCTGTAATGCTTATGGCGCTCGCTATCACATCAACTATCAGCGGGGAGTACCATCAGTACAAAATGACCTAGCCTTAACTCAGTTGTTGGAAGCAGCAGCTAAGGAAGCTTGGGGAAGCGATCGCGTTTCAATCATACCGGAAGCCTCTATGGGTGCAGAAGATTTCTCGGTTTATCTACAACACGCTCCTGGCAGCATGTTCCGCCTCGGGGTTGGATTCCAAAATAAACTAAACTACCCACTGCACCATCCTCTGTTTGCCGTGGATGAATCGGCCATTGTTACCGGTGTAGTTACTCTCGCTTATGCGATTTATAAGTACTGGCACCAGGACTGTTAATTATAACGTTAATTGACAGTTAATTGTACAGTTAATTTTAGCGATTTGCCAGTGTTTTAAGTACATATTATGTTTTTTTGTTCCCTGTTCCCTGTTCCCTGTTGCCTTTTGCCTTTTGCCTTTTGCCTTTTGCCTTTGATGCTAAAGTCCTAAGACTGATTTAGCAATATTGAAATAAATCAACACACCCAAGACATCAACAACTGTTGTAATGAATGGTGCGGACATCAGAGCTGGGTCTAAGCCTAGGTGACGGAACAGAAACGGTAGGGCTGAACCGGCAATTGATGCTAAAAGTGCGATCGCAATCAGACTCACTCCCACCGAGAGGGCTACTGACAAATCTCCTTGTAACCAGTAAGCCCATCCCGTAGCCATCGTACCCAGAATTACTCCTAGTAATAACCCCGCCAGTGCCTCTCGCCCAATCACTTGACCGGGGCCTAAGTCACGAATTTCATCAGTATTCAAGCCGCGAATCACCACCGTAGAAGACTGAGCTCCCACATTCCCACCAGTGCCAGTGAGTAAAGGGATAAAAGCTGCTAGGGCAACAACCTGCTGCAAAATAGACTCTTGAGACTTTATGATCGTACCCGTAACCGTATTAGTGAGTAACAAGACAAATAACCAAACTACCCGTCGGCGGGCAACTGTGAATAAATTGGTTTGAAAATAATTATCCCCCTCCGATTGGACACCACCACCGACCGCGTACATATCTTCTGTTGCTTCCTGCTCCAAGATATCAATCACATCATCCACAGTGACAATACCCACTAGACGCTGCTCCCGGTCAACCACTGGTACAGCCAGGAAATCATAGCGTTGGATCATCCGTGCTACCTCTTCCTGGTCTGCATAGGTATAGACATATACCACATCACGAGTCATAATTTCACCCATGGTGGTCTCGGTGGCAGAAATCACCAAATCCCGCAGGGAAACAATCCCAGTCAAATGTCGAGAGTTATCAGTTATATAGAGGTAATATACGACTTCCGAGGCTTTGGCTAAGCTACGAATCTGCTCTAAGGTCTCGGTAACTGTCAAGTTTTCCTTAAGGGAAATATATTCAGGGGTCATGATTCGCCCTGCTGTTCCATCCTCATACCCCAAGAGCAGGGCTGTGGCTCGGCGTTCTTTGGGACTTAACTGTGACTGCAAGCGTCGGACGACCTTAGCTGGTAACTCATCAAACAACCTGGCTCGATCATCTGGCGACATCTTGTCTACGATATCCAGTACCTCCTGATGTTTAAACTTCTCAATTAGAGACTGTTGGACACTGGAGTCAAGATTTTCATACACCTCAATGGCCTCAGATTTAGACAATAAGCGGAAGGCAATCACTTGCATTGCTTCCGGTAATCCTTCAATCGCTTCCGCAATGTCTACTGGTTGTACTGGTACCAGCACTTGCTTAGCACCCTGAAGATTACCTTGCTCCAGCAGTATCTGCAGCTGAGAACGCACCAGCTGTCGCAGTTCACTACGCGAGATTGTCTGGAGGGAAATTTGGTTTTCAGTCAATGCAAACCCTCCTGTTGAGTAGGTTCTACTTGTTTGTCACTGCTGACTCAAGTCTAGATGGTTTTGGACTTGCTCCAAGACTAATTGGTAATTTGTAATCCGTACTTGGTAATCCGTACTTGGTAATCCGTACTTGGTAATCCGTACTTGGTAATTAGTCGGACATCAATAAATAAATAAAATTATATTAATAAATATAAAATTAAAACCATCTTTACTGCTGATCAGGCTTGAGTAACTTCACCAAAGTTAACACAGTTACTCAAACGCTTATCCTACTACTTAATTGGTAACTAACCCAACTATCCTTTGGATTCCGATATTCACCAATGCCACTACTTGAGGCATCTTAGTCCAAGAGTATTTTCAGCGCAATAGTTATTTGAGAGTGATCCCATCACCCTATTAAACTAAGCCGCAGAGTTACCTCTGCGACTCGTCTCCAAAACCGTACGTGACAGTTTCCCGTCATACGGCTCCTCATGATAGGAACACACTTTCATTGGTACCTCCACATTAGAAAGGATTGT
>NZ_JAAHIE010000431.1:0-6441 GCF_010671945.1 Moorena sp. SIO4E2 | reverse complement strand
TGAGTAGGGAGTAGGGAGTAGGGAGTAGGGAGTAGGGAGTAGGGAGTAGGGAATCGGGAGTAGGGAGTAGGGAAAAAAAATATGTGTAAATTATTACTATTAAAACCGTTATATATACTTGCTTGTTTTTAAACTTTTAGCGACAATTATTTTTATTTTATTTACTTTAGTTTAAGTTTACTATAAAACAAAAAAAAAGCATTTTTAATAACTATAATTTACACAGTATTTTTTACCGATTCCCGATTCCCGATTCCCGATTCCCAGATCCGCTGTTCCCTGTTCCCTATTCCCTTTAATTAGGATTTCAATCAGCAACAGCAATAGTCAGTTGTTGCTGATTGAGATAGAAGTAGTGACCACGCTTAGCCATCAATGCCTCGTGGTTACCACTTTCGACCAAGATTCCTCGATCAAGTACTAGAATTACATCAGCTTGGCGCACGGTAGAGAGGCGATGAGCAATAACTAAGGTGGTTCGACTTTTCAAAATTGAGTTGAAGTTAGTTTGAATGATGCGCTCGGATTCAGCATCGAGGTTGCTGGTGGCTTCATCTAAAATCAACAAGCGGGGATTCCCTACCAAAGCACGGGCGATCGCTAGGCGCTGACGTTGACCACCAGATAACATACCACCCCCCTCGCCAATCTGAGTTTCATAACCCATGGGTAGCTGTTTAATAAACTCATCTGCACCAGCCTGTCGCGCTGCTTCCATAATTTCTGCTAGGGTTGCTGAGGGATCACCCATGGCAATGTTTTCCCGAATGGTTTTGCCAAACAGAAATGTATCTTGGTTAACTACACCAATTTGCTCCCGCAATGAGCGCAGGGAAAGACTGGTGATGTCTTGACCATCAATTAACACTTTGCCATCGGTGGGGATATAAAGCCCCAAAACTAATTTGGAAATGGTGGTTTTCCCTGAACCACTGCGACCGACTAGAGCTACCATTTGCCCTGGTTTGACCTCAAAACTGAGATTTTCGAGTACATTAATATCGCTTTGAGGGTGATAACGAAAGGTGACTTGCTCAAAGCGAATGTGACCCCTCAGTTGTGGTAACGATTGACGAAGTTGCTGCTGCAAATCTTCTTCTGGTTCCGCATCCAGCACATCATTGATGCGTTCCACTGCAATCAGAACTTCCTGCAATTCATTCCACAACACGGTTATGCGCTGGAATGGGTCCATCACATTATTTAGCAACATATCAAAGGCGACTAATTGACCGATGGTGAGTTGGTTTTGAATCACCAGCCACGCTCCATACCACAGCAGAGTAGTAGTAGCAACTGTTTCGATAGTATTACTGAATATTTGTAACTGGTTGCTGATGATTTGTCCAGAAAAGCTAGTTTTGATCGACTTATTCAGGAGTTCCTCCCAATGCCAGCGCACTGTTTGTTCAACTGCCATGGATTTAATTGTGTTAATCCCGGTCAGGGTTTCGATCAGATAGCTTTCTTGATTAACTAAAGCATCGAAGATTTCTCGGGAAATCCGGCGTAAGAAGGGGGTGGCTATTAATGCCAGCAGGAAAAATGGCGGCACAATTAACAACACTAGCGCTGCCAGTTTCCAGCTGTACCAAAACATCAGACTCACGTAGACAAAAACAGTGAGTAAGTCGAGCAAGATTGATATAGCTTCGCCAGTGAGGAAGCTTTGAATTTTTTGGTTTTCCTGGACGCGGGAGACAATGTCACCGACAAAACGAGACTCAAAGAAGTTTAAGGGTAATCGGAAGGTATGGCGAATAAAGCCGACAATCAAGGCCAGATCGACTTTGTTAGCGGTGTGGTCTAGCAAATATTGCCGCAAGCCAGTCATGGCAACTTGGAATAAGCCAAACAGCAGCAAGCCTAAGCCAACAGCGTTTAAGGTCAGGGTACTACCTTGCACTATTACCCGGTCTAACAATAGCTGTGTGAATAGAGGTGTAACTAGTCCGAAGATCTGAACTAAGATAGATGCGATTAATACCTCTAGAAGCACCAGCCCGTGAGGTTTCATTAATTCAAAGAACTGCCAGAAGGCAACACTCGCCTCCTTGGCTTCCTTGAGCATTGCTGTCGGTTGCAACAGAAGGGCATAGCCAGTCCAATTTGCTTTGAAATCGGAATGGTTAAAGGTTTTTTGACCAATGGCAGGGTCTCCTACAATTACGCGATCGCGAGTCACTTTATAGACCACGATGTAGTGTTTCCCCTCCCAATGGGCAATAGCGGGCAGTTTCTCTTTTGCCAATCGGTCGAGACTAGCTTTGACCGGTCGGGTAGAAAAGCCGATGCTTTCTGCTGCTGTAGCTAGACCTCGTAGTGATGTGCCATTGCGGTCAACATTGGCAACATCCCGCAAACGATTAACACTGAAACGTTTACCCCAGTAGCGACCGATCATCACTAAACAAGCAGCACCACAATCTGAGGAACTCTGTTGGGCAAAGAACGGATAGCTTTGAGTAACTTGCTGCCACCAATGGCTAACTTTGACTGTGGGGTTGGGAAAGTAAACTGGACGGGTCTTGGGCTTTGGTTTTCGCTGTGGAGAGGGTTGAGAAGCTGCGACAGCTGACAAGGTCTTAGCCAATGCTGGAATAGGTTGGTCATTAGCCGATGGGGTAGCATCAGACTCAATCAGCTCACTAAGTTGTGGCAAGTGGAGTAGGGCAATTTTGCTATCACCATTGCTGAGACTATATAGCTGAGTTGGCATCCTCACCTGCCAAGAGTTTCCTTCCTTTAACTGGGAGGGAGTGTAGATGCTGCCAGCATTGAGGGTTTTGCCAGAAGCATGGAGTAGCTCTCCGTGTCGGAGCAGCCAAAGTCTTTGATTGTTTAGTAGATAATCTGGGAGTGTGCCCACTTCCAGAGTATAGGGTTTTAATAGCGATAGCGTTTTAAGTAACCCTTCTCGGGGTAGATTCTCGAAAAAACCATTGCGACGACACAATAAGAATAGATCCCGCAATACTGCTTGTCTATGGAGGTGATCCCGGATGCTGGGATAGTTACGGAGCAACGGCTGCAACAACTCACCAGCAAGATAGCAAAGCTTGAGCTTGACAGAAGCTCTGGCAGTGTAAGGCTGAAACGATTCTTCTGGAAACAAGGTCAGCTCGCCGAAGGTGCTGGATGCTTCTAGGGAAGCCAGTAAGTTATTGTGCTGATCAAGGAGCCTGACTTTGCCAGCCATAACGATGTAAAGGCCAACATTTCCATTACCTGCTTGCCAGAATCCCTTACCTGCCCTTGGTTCCAGAATTTTAATACCCTTGAAGCAGCGGTCGAGTTCTTGTTGAGGGAGTGCTTGTCCCAGGGTCTGGGCAAGTTGTTGAGCAAAATATTGCTTGAAAGCACCTTGAGACGATGAATCCTGAACCATGGAGTTTACTCCAATCAATCAAAACATTCCTAGAGCTTGGATTCAGTAATAAAACTCTGTATAATTTATTGATGCCATTCCGTAAGTTTTGAATGACTAAAATCTACCTGTGAGATATTACTGAATTAGCTCTGATTAGGATTTAATTTGCAATCATTAGGAAGTAATGATTGCAATAAATAATCTGTTTTTGGCCTGCTACCAAAGTGTCAGTTATCAGTAAGTTTTCAGTAATTTTATTCTGAGGGGGTGACATGAGCCCCAAAAAGCTTACTCTATAAGGCTTTGATGCCAATGGGCTCATGGAAGATACAGTCCCAAATTAACCCTCAATTCATTTTATGGAAGCTCAAACCCTTATAACTAGGTCCAAAGGAGCGCCCAAAACAGAATGTATCTTTTTGTAACTTATGGGCTGAAATTATTACCCAGTAAGGATTTCAGCTTGCATGTCACCCCCCCAGAATTTTATTACTAGTTATGAGTTGTCTTATTAGTTGTCCGAAGGACTATACTTTAACTCTTTATAACCAACTATTGCCACAATTTTGTACTAGCTGTACTAGTTGTACCAGCTGCTGATTTTGTGTGGATTGAATGGCCACAATTTCAAAGATTCAGTTAATGAGGCAGAAGACAAGTTGCGAACAACAATGCCAGAACCCTCAGTTTCAGAAGGATTCTTGGTATTCTTGGCCTTGGAGGATTTATGGCGGGTGGAAAGTCCCATTTTTTTGAGCAGACGGTTGATATGGCGATCGCTGACTTCAATGCCAAACTCTCGGGTCAGATGCTTGTTCAACCAATGGGCTGTCCAAGAGTGAAATGAATAGCCATACTCACGGGGACTATGACTCACCAGCTCTTTCAAACGTTCAAGGTATTGGTCATTAATAGTCTTAGGTCGGCCAATTGGCAAAGCATTCCAATTGTGCATGTTACCAGTTTGGAGTTGGCAAATCCAGTACCGTGCGGTTTCTTGAGAGCAGTGTAATGCTGTACAAATTTGAGTCTGAGACTGACCCTGATCTGCCAGCAACATAATCTCAATCCGACGACGATATTCTGGGCGTAAATTGGTTTTTAGGCTTTCTAGCAGCAATTGTCGTTGATCTGGAGTCAAAAACTGACCTGCTTCTATATCGCTGCTTTCTGGAGCGCTGTGTTGAACGTAAGTTACAACCATATGACAGCTAAATTGGTTGACACACCCTATACTGATAAAATTCTATTAATTTTTCAAGAAGTTTTAGTAAAGTTTTGTTGAAAACATCATAATTATGAAGCTCTGCATTGCTGTTATGCATTTTTAATGCATAACAGCAATGCAGAAGGCAGAAGGCAGAATGAACAAGAGTTTCACGGTTTTTTTCCTGATTTACTAAAAGGTAGTTTAAATGGGCGACAGCTTAACTAGAAAAAAAGAGCCATTTTGCCTGAGGGGGTGACAACAAGGCTAAAAGCGATGCAGTGGCCTCACGGGGGTTTCCCCGACTCGCGCGATTTGTCTGAGTTACATCAAGAAATGCTTATTCTTAATAGGATTGGTTTTGCCATTAAGAGGATTACGCTTTCTTGACTGCCCTCACTGTATTAATCACTCCGAAAATCCAATTTTTCTACCGTTTTATATAAAGTTTTGTAACTATTATGATCAAGTTTTGTAACTGAGGGGGTGACATGAGCCCCAAAAAGCTTACTCTATAAGGCTTTGATGCCAATGGTGTCATGGAAGATACAGTCGGAAATTAACCCTAAATTCATTTTAGGGAAGCTCAAACCCTTATAACTACGTCCAAAGGAGCCCCCAAAACAGAATGTATATTTTTGTGAATTATCGGCTGAAATTATTACCCAGTAAGGATTTCAGCTTGCATGTCACCCCCCCAGGTTTTGTAACGAATCTCAGAAAACAAGGAACTTGAATCCAAGTGTAAACTTTCTGTCAGTACTCCTTCTTTTTTCCCTGCCTAAGGGAGCACTGTTGACAAACAGGTTTTGTCAGTCCGGCTTCCTGGAGGTAATTATACCAGAAGATGCCAAACCAGTCATAGTTGAAAACTATCCGAACTTTTCTAGTTTACCTGCGGAATGTGGGCTCCCGTTATAAGTGGGCAACAATTTCTATCTGTTCCATTTGTTCCTTTAGCCAGTCAGAAAACAAGTCTGAAAGAATCTCAGAGCGCAACTGCTGATCCAATTGCGGTTGAATGATTTCCTCAACCAAAATCAGGTGTACTCCAGATGAGGTCACAATTGGTTGGAGAATCTGGGGCGGACTGGCAGCAAAAACCGCTGCCGCAATCTCTGGCTTGAGTTCTTGGCGCTGTAGTATTCCTCGATATCCCCCAGAGCGGCGCAGTGACAAGTCCTGAATATGTTGGCGAGCAATCTCATGGAAACTGATTTCCCCTTCCTTGAAGGCATAAAAGAGTTCCCACCCTAGGTCTTCGTCCTCCAAAACCACTTCGTACATGACAACTCCGGCATAATCAAGCTGGTGTTCATAAAAAAAAGACTCAACTTGACCGTTAAACAGATGTTGAGCGACCTTGTCAGCGATGGTGTTGGTGTAAATCAATGCTTCAAAATCATCGAGAGATAGATGATGTTTTTGCAGCCACGACCAAGTCTCGTCAGTGTTATGAAGATCGGTGGCGAGACGGAAGTCGTCTGCTGCCTGTTGGAGTTCTTCCGGCTCCACTTGAATGCCAGCCTCTGCTGCTGCTGACTCAATAATCTTGCAAGTAACGATGCCCTCCACTAAGCTAGGAATTTGGCAAGAGAGCCTGACATGCTCAAAAAGAGCTTTCTGGTCAATAGTAATCAAGCTTTGCATAATATCCTGCTGAATTTTACTTAATTTGAAACTCAATCGTTAGTTGGATGAGGCACTAGGGACTATACCTAATACCTAACACCTTGGCCTAGGGCGTGTCTTCAAACTCGGAGATCCCCCTAAATCCCCCTTAAAAAAGGGGGACTTTGAGTATGGCTCCCCCCTTTTTTAAGGGGGGCTGGGGGGGATCATAATCTTGCCGAAAACTTTGAAA
>NZ_JAAHIE010000430.1:0-6458 GCF_010671945.1 Moorena sp. SIO4E2 | reverse complement strand
ATCAGCAACTTCAGGGTATTGATCTATAAGCTGCTGGCCAGAGTATTTTATTTTAAAAACATCTTTTGAAAACCTATTTTTCTCAAATACAAAATTTGGATCAGCTTCAACTCTGTAATTTTCTAGGGCCTTCTTAAGCTTATCAACATTTTCTCTTCCCTTTACTATGGTTAGTTTTGATCCCCTATCTTGAAAACTATCAAAAGTAGGTTTCGATGAAGATCCAGCACCTAAATCTGGCGCAGCAAGTTCATCTATTTCAACTTGATCAAGGCTTTCCTCTTCAACCCCCTGCGCAACTTCCTCAGTTTCGGGAGCAACGGGTTTAGTAGCCCGTTCCATCTCTCCCTTCTTCTTTCCTCTTCTTTTCTTTAGTGCTTTACTTGCTCCCTCTTCAACTTTTTGTTTGATCCGACTCAACATACAAACCTCCTGATAGACATTTAATTTATCCTGGTGGATCTTTTTTTTAATGGTTTGATTGGTCTTAGACTTTCACAGGATTTAGACCCGAATTATTCGGTTATTATTAGCTTAAGGTGTCAAACGTTGGGATACCCACCGACAGTGTGACCGTAGTGTCAACGTGGTACTTCATCTCCACCGAGGACAATTTATTCGTTCCAGTGCGACTCCATAGCTCTAAAACCTTACCGTTTCCCTCATAGAGCGCAAAGTGGTCATTGTCGCCCCATCGGATAACCGCTCCCTTTGGTACGTATTTGTCCATTAGATCTGGATATTTCAACAGGCGCGAATCCAGATCCATCCCACCATTAAGAAATCCAAAACTCTCCTGATCGGGACCTTTTTCTCGATTACCCACCACCACTTTGAGTTGGTTCCACGATAACAAACCTGCTTTATATGACAAATAGGCTATACACTCCCAGCAGTTCATCACCGTAGGCTCTGTCCGTGGGTTGGATTCTTGCAGCAATTGCTTTAGATCGGTTTCACTGTCCTTGTCCACAGAGCCGCTCCAAGTTAATTTCCCCAAGAGCTGTTGCCCAATTTTGATAGACTTTTCCATATTGGTAAGCATTTGCATCGTACTCTCGAGCGCCTCTTCAACATCTTCTATTCTTGAGCCTCTCGCTAATCGACCCAAACTAACGAGCTGTCCATGTAGCGATTGCTTCGACTGCTCTCGATCCAAAGGGGCTGGTGAGGAACTTAATCGATCACGTTCCATTGCTTCATAGGCGCTGGCGATTTGCTCCGGCGTCAGATCGACAAGTTTGTTCAGCTTAAATAGATATATCTGATCGTAATCATCCCTAAGCAAATGAATAAGCTTTTCCATATGCTCTTTATCTATATGTTGTCGCCATTCGGAAAACCCAAAATTCATTAATCCCGGCGCGGGTTGGGTATTAACCAATCCTAAAACTCTTGTTTCAAACTGCTCTAGCTTAAATCCTTCGCCATACTGTAATAGGTCCTCTGTGTTGAACCCTGTGCTGGCTTGGTGGGACAAATGTCTTATGCGCAAAGGATTATATTTTTTTGCGAGCGCCTGCATCCTGGCTATACTGCTTGCCTTTTGTTCCTCCTTTAGCACTTCTCTGGCTATTTCTCCTAAAGAAGTGCCAGAATCATACTTGCGTAAGATCACGCTGGCATATCGATCCAGGTTGATGTTCCCCTTATCACTTCCGAACGATTGTATAAGTTCTTGTTTCACCTGTGGCAACGCAGAATAGTCCAAGCGTATTAGAGCCTCTGCTATGGTGCTAGCATCATCGCCTTCCTGTATTCGCCTTTTCACATATTCCGGAAATCTGGAATCAAGCTCCGAGAAACCGTGAGCAGATAGCTCTTCTTTTACTAACGCTTTTTTGTATTTCTCCCGCGTCGTTTTTTCTTCTTCGTTAAGAGCAATGCTCTTCTTTTTCCCTTTATCGGCTTGTCTTAATAGAATGTCACGCATGATATTCAGATTTCCTCCTTTTACTCTTTTAGTTTGGTTTATCGTAGTTAATTAACTAAGCGGTAAAACAACCAATTAATTCAACCTAAATCAATTACACTTCCCCCTTATACATCACAACCAACCCCAAATTACTCAAACTCTTCCTATCCCCTTTCGCCTTAAAGTTCCAACTCGCACCCGAGCTTCGGATCATCAACCCATTCGCCTCATTAAACTTGCCATGCTTCAGGGTCAGGTCATCATCATCATTCAGAATCAAACTCACCTGCCCTTCCCCTTGCATTTCATAATGAGGCACCAGCCCAGTAATTTTGCTACCGGATAAATTAGGTAACATCTCCCGCTTGACCATAATGTCGAGTTCTTCAGTTTCGTCACTAATAAACGCCTGCCATTCTTGAGGAAATGTTTCCGCCATATTTATATAAACAGCAGTGGGATAAGGCTTCAACATCCCCTTCACCGCACTAGCGAATGATTGACCGCCATTAAGCGCTGTGTACTTCAACTTGATTGTCACCTTATTCAGTTCGTTCAAATTGTAGCTGCCACGCTTTCCGCTTAACTCTAATCGCCAGGTGGATACCGCACCCGTTCCTTCAAAGGGAAGGAAACGTTCATCGTCTAATCGCAGTTCAAATAAACCGTTAGGTTCGTCGTATTCTCCGATGTCACCCAGAGCAATTTGCTGAGTGGTGCGCCAATCGCTGCGGATTGACATCGGTTCCTTACCTTTAGGATTCAGTAAGTACTTCACTGCTTTCACGTCTGGTTCCATCACGGTTTTATGACGGAGTTGAGTTAAGGTGGCATTTACGGTTTTTCCTTCCCCCCCATCGATGGCTATGGCAATCGTTTTCACCATACGGCGGTAATGCCCTTGGAAGTCGTAATCGAATAAGGCTTCCGAGAGGTTGAACTCACAAGTGCCTTTGGTTTTCAATTGAATAAAGGCCATGGGGTCCAGCTCCGCCAAGGAAATATGTTTCCCGATTTCTAAAGAACGGCTATTGGTATCTATATAAGCCTTCTCCATGCGGTCTAGGTCATGCCCTAGGGAATCACCACTGAGTAAACCTTTCCGCAAACTATCCCAATACATACCGCCAATGAACGAGACCTCACTCTCTTTAAGACCGCGCTCAAATTGATAGGCTTTTTCGGCTGATTTGGCCATATCATGGGCGAGCTTATAGGTTTGGAAGAACAAACCTGAGAGCTTGCTGGTCATCCATTGATACAACTGTTCGTTTGAGAATTTGCTGGTCATAAAGCGTTTCATTGATTCATTTTGTTTGATCTCCTTTTCGGTTGACTGTATCTCTAGCCTTGCGACATTGATTTGAAATTTCGCTCCTTCGATTTGGGCTTCCAGTTGCTTGATTTCACTTTCAGCCATTGCTTTTTGAAGTATCCAATCCTCCAAACTTCGTTCAAATTGGGCATAGATACCTGCAATTTCTCCTTTGTTACTTAAATATTCTGTCATTGATGATATAGCCCCTGAATATGTACTGAGCGAGCTACTGACTTGGCTCCCGCCCCAGGTCACCTCTGACGCAAACGGTGGGCCAATTGCATAATCAGGAACCAATGCGGCAAATGCAGCTACAGTTTGCGTTCCAAAATTAATTAAATCCAGAAACATTGCATCTTCTATAATGGAGATTTGAGTTCTTTCTTTTGCTATCATACCTTTAGTAATCAAATTGTTATAATGCTCAAGTTGCCCTTCAGCACTTATCTTATTTTCTTCAAGGGATTTCAAGTTCTCCAGGGCATCATTTAATTGCGCTTCCTTAATCCGGCTCGTAACTTCGAGAATTTCCTTCTCATGACGATTTTGTAACAAGCTCAGGGCTTCGCTATCTTTCTTTTCGATCGCTCCCAACAAATCCCCACCGAATTGATTGAGTTTACCCACCAACTCTCGCGCTTTATTCAACATAAAGTTGAATCGATAATGAGGTACAGCAACTGACAATCCTGCGATCGCGCCACCGATGCCACCGCCACCTGCTACTGCCCGTACTAAAGCCATCGGGTCAATGGGAGGTTGGAACAAGGGCAAGGGTTGCTTAATCCCCATAATGTTTAGGCTATGGCGTATTTTATACAGCCGGTCTTCTATCCGGTCCCAGTAGTCAATTAAATTTTGATTTTCGGGTATATAGAAGTAGGGTTCAGTGACTGAGCTATGAATATTAGCCGCGAAGGTTAGACTCTTTTCATCTGGGTCTTTCCTACTCACATCAAACAAAAAGTCATATTGACTACTATCTGCCTCCGCGCCTTTATCATGAATGCCTTCAATCCCATTGTTGCCATTACGCCCAAAGGGTTTTGAATCAGACAATAGTCTGGTGCCGGTATTTTCGGGTTTTTGTCCGAGGAGATCGTAAGCTAAGATATAGTGCATCCGGGCTTCGTTGATACTCTCCCTGCTGTACTGACGGAACAGTTGATCCCCCCAGTCGATCAGATTATCGATATAGGCCATCACTGTGGTGCGTCGATAGGCAATGCGTCTGAGTCGGGCAATGGCATGAGGGTCGAAGGGGTCTTTCAGATAGGCTTGGATTTGCGGCTGACTAATGGTTTCATCGGGAACCATAAATCCATACCTGATGGGAAGTCGTTTGACTATCTCCAAGGTTTCTGCTAAAGCTTTGGCATTAGGGTTATCTTTCACCAGAGCATCAACAGGCGTTTTCAGAGTGGTAATTGCTGATTCTGTAGGCAATTTTTTCAAATCCGTCAAATCGGTTTTATCAGGCATTTCTGTTCTGTCAAGCTCGTGTTTTCCTTCAAACACCTCCTCGTATGGTTCAAGCAATTTAATGACTGCGGATGCATCCAGCTTTAATGCCGTAGCATTAGACTCGAGCCGAGTAATCAAAGCCTCAATATCCACTGACAAGAACGGCAAGAACTGCCAATATTCAAATTCATCTGTCGGGTCAAAAATGTACTCAAACCATTTCTTCGCCTCGGCAAACTTCTGTTGAGTATTCAGAGATTGGGCAATCAGCAAAGGCGCGTGGAAGAATAGTTCCCAATAGTGAAGGCCATTCGCACCACGAAACTCCAAGTGTGAATGCAAAGGAAGGGTTTCAACCCTATTGCGATTTACTTGAATAATAGTATCAGGGCTTTCTTCAGCTGGTTTTTTATTAGGGTCATAGTCTACTTTTTGAAAAATCGGGAGTTCATCTATTTCTTGATTTATCAGGCTAAATAGGTCATCAATGCCATTGGCAAACAATTTTTGACTCAATTTACTTCCCGTCATCGAGGACAAACGAATGATGTCATACTTAGCATTTTGCTTAGTGACAAATTCCTCCACCCTCACATATTCCTTTCCTGATACTAGGTAGGCATGACTACCCTGTTGAAAGGCGCTGTCGAACTTATCGAATCCCTCAGGCCATTCCCAGTTACCTTGGATATTGTTAATTTCTTTGGTGGCTTTGGATTCGGGATCGAAAATTGCGTATTGACTATGGTCGAAGAGATAAACCTTATTATCCAATTCAAATACCGCTCGAACCGGTCCATTCCATCGAGGCAACCCTTCCGTATTATTCCTCAATAGTCGAGGATATCCCGGTTCGACATAATCGAACTCAGTACCCTGGTAACGATAATACTGGTCCCCCGAAAAGAGGTATGTTTTTTCGTTGTGAGTAAAAGCTGCATCAACCACACCCGTGTATTGGATGTTATTTTTTACTTTTCCCCAATCCTCGTTAATGATCTTTTTATGCGAGGCATTATCGGCAGTGAAATAAATATTTCCTTGGAAAAATCGGATTTTATTATCTGAGCTAAAGAAAGCAGCATTAATTCCATTTTCGTTGGGAATACCATCTACTCGGCCTTGGGAAATTTTCCTTGGATATCCCGTAACAGGCACAGACTTTGACGGATCGTCAACAAACTTAATGTATTGGTTGCCAGACACCAAATACAAGATTTGGCTACCGGTGGAATCCCTCTTGGTTAAGGCATAGTCTATGGATGAAACGCTAGTATCGACTAGAACCGTTGCGCTAGATGTATAAGTGGCAATATTCTTGGGTTGAGACCATGGAATAAGCAATGAACTCATTACCTTATTAAAGCTAGGACCCATTATGTAATTTTGCGCAGAAAGAAGCATTAGTTGACCCTGGGAGTCAATATACATTCCTGTTAACTGGTTAGAAGGCACTCCGTTAACATGAATAGTTTTCATAGGTGACCTTGTGGGTTGATTTCTTCCATCAACATTTCTGGCAAAGTCCTTATGAAATACAAATAGTTTCGGTTGAGTATCATTAACCGCTAAAATAAAGTGCTCCCCATATATGGATAACCCGACGAGGGATTTAGTCGGTGAACTTTTTATTCGAGCAATTTCTTCTAGTAGATAGGCTTGACTAGCAGAGCTATGTTTATAGAACTGATTGTCGGCTATAAAGAAAGCATCCTCATTAACCACAAACGCTGCAGTAACCTGACTTAAGTTCAGTTGCCA
>NZ_JAAHIE010000043.1:0-27882 GCF_010671945.1 Moorena sp. SIO4E2 | reverse complement strand
AAAATAACTATTTGTGAGAGCAGATGAAAAGTAAAGAAGCCAGTGAAACAGCTATCTCTAAAGAATGGTGGGTCTTATTGGCTGTGAGTTTAGGAACATTTCTGTTCTCCCTAGATGTTCATATTGTAAATTTGGCTTTGCCAACACTGGTAGAAGATTTCCATAGCGATTTTGCTACGGTTGAGTGGGTTCCCCTAAGTTATTCCCTAATGCTGGCAGTCCTGGTACTTTGTGTGGCTCGATTAGGGGATATGTGGCGCAAGAAATTGCTCTATATAATCGGACTCACAGCATTTGCCATAAGTTCATTGGTATGTGGAACCGCTACCACAATATACTTATTGATTGCAGCACGGATATTTCAGGGGCTTGGGGCTGTGTTTATTGCAGTACTAACCCCTGCGATGGTGACTGAGGTGTTCCCCAATGAAAAGCGAGGATTCGCTTTGGGGATCGTTGCTAGTACGGGTTGGGCTGGTGTGTCATTGGGACCGACGCTAGGCGGTTTACTCATAGAGCATTGGGGATGGCGTTCAGCTTTCTTGATTAACGTGCCCATTTCTTTAATTGCTATGGTCTTGGTGATTGTATTAGCTCCAGGGGGGACCAGTCATTCAGGTCAAAAGTATTTTGATTTTGGGGGAGCTTTGATTTTGGCGATAACGTTAACCTGCTTTTTACTCGGGATGACGCGCTTACAAGAAGGGGATTTAGGTGGTAATATAACTTTGATTTTCCTGGCGGTCGCGGTAATTGGTTTCGTGAGTTTTTTGTTGTCTCAGAAAAAATCTGCTCAACCCTTGCTTAACCTTAGTTTATTCCGAACCCTGGAATTAAGTTTAAGTCTAATTTTAAGCGTATTTTGCTATACTTTTGTCAATGCAGTCGTTTTTATTTTGCCTTTTTTTCTAGAACTAGTTAACCATTATTCAGAGCAAAAGGTTGGCTTATTAATAGCAGTCATCCCTATATTAGGAATATGTGTAGCCCCTGTAGCAGGCTCCCTAGCAGATCGCTTTGGCGAAAGAAGCATTAGTACGATCGGAATGACATTATTATTAATTGGCTGTTTGGCGATCGGCACCTTTAGCGAAGAGTTGACTGTTAAGGGCTATTTATTGCGGATAATTCCCTTTGGAATCGGTTACGGTTTGTTCCAACCCCCTAACCAAAGTGCCATTATGGGCAGCGTACCTCCACAATATCTCAGTGTTGCCTCTGGACTCTGGTTCTTTTCACGAGCCTTAGGTCAGGTTATGGGTATAACGCTGATTGGCATTCTGTTTTCCCGTTTATCTGCTAGCCAACTCCAAGTAGACACCCCATTTTCAGTTACAACAGCGCCAGCTGAGGCTTTAGTGTTTGGAGAACAAGTAAGTTTCCGCATTGTCTCTGCCATTCTTGTGATTGCGCTAGTTATATGTGGATTCCTATGGCAGCGGCAAAATCAAAGACTAAAAATAAATGGCACTTAATTAGTTTTAATATCATGTCCGGTTGAATACTTACACAAGGCGCAAATTGAAGAGAAGGAGGTAAAAGAGTAAGGTTTAATCCCAGAAGGTTTTTTATCACTAATTATCCGGACATGATATTATTCTTTTATCAAAAAACTATCTCCCCTATGGATTTATCGGTGCGCCAATGCAATAGTTTTTTGGAAACCCAGAACTAGGCGCTTTGACTGATAATGGGATTGACCATAGGTCACCCTACGCGAACGCATTTACTGTAGCTAATAATTAACTTTGATGTGGCCACCCACAGTCATTATTGATGCGTCAATGCAATAGTTTTTTGGAAACTGCCAACGGAGGCGCTTTGCCTCGAATGCGATTGATCATAGGTCACGCTACGGGATGCTCCAAAAGAGCCGCTACGCGATTGGCCGTAGGCCACGCTAAAAGCGAACGCACTATACAGAATTTTTTCCCTGCTCCCTGCTCCCTGCTCCCTGCACCTAGACCTAGTAATTAATACCTAAAATCCTATTCCTTGCATCTTCTCCAAAATTCTGTTATATTAACAGTATCGTTAACGCAATGGTTAACCACCCATGATGATTTCTACCGCACAAGCCGCCGATTTACTAGGTGTTTCCGCCACTCGCGTCCGTTACCTTCTGAGCAAAGGCAGAGTGAAAGGAGCCTATAAAGTGGGTAGAACTTGGGTGATTCCTCTGTTTGATGGCATGCCAGTAGTTACTCCTGGCACTCGCGGTCCAAAGCGGAACTGGTCAAAGCGCAGAGAGTACACTAAGGCTGTGATTCATGTTAATCAAAGGGTAATTCGGAAAAATCTCACGACGGGAGAGCGCAACCCTGTGATTACCGTCAAACGAGGCTCTCAAAACACTTATGGTCATACCGTGGAAGTCAATGGGCCCTGTCGAGTGATGTATCGCCCCGATGATCCCCTCAAATGTGGAGCAAGGGTGTGGATTGAGACTATCTCTGATTTTAAAGTTATTTGATTTGGTAACAGCTTACCTGACTAGACATCTACCTGATTAGACTAGGAAACGCTATACTCCAGAGAAACATCCTCACTGGTATGGAAAATACCAATTAAAGGATTAGGGAAGTCGAAAGGGTATGGGTGATCGGATGAAACGCTTTTATTTATATTCAAGTTTGTTGATTGCTAGCTTCTTCCTACTATTGCTTGGGGAGGAGGGATTAGCACTTATTGTCAAAACCAATCGTCGATTGTCAGGTTTTTCGGTAGATAGCCGCAACTATATTTATCTGGAAAGTGCTAGAAACCATGTCACAAAGGTTCCTACCGCCAAAATCCAAATTATCGATGTAGCCACTAACGCTTGTGTCAAGAAGGGTTGTCTAGAAACTAACTATAACTACTCGGATTCCAATCTCACTCCTAAAGACGCTGAAGATAGCTTACTAAGGAAAACCCAAAGAATAAGACGGAGCTTAGGACTCAATCAACTAAAAGTAGGACTAAAACTGCCAATTATTGAGCGTTCCATTGAACCTAATGGCACTGAGACGGTTAAGGTCTTGGTGGATAAAGAAAAAGACCCACTAGAGATTCGTTTAGAACAAATTTATATTCCCTCGGTTTTATCTGGAGGAATGTCTGATATAGACCGGGCTTCAATGCAGCTAGTCATGAATTACAATTATCGCCAACTGACCCTAGGTAAACTGAACAATTACCGTGAAGCTATCAGGAAATATTCCATCAGAGAAGTTCGTTTATCCCCCAATAGACAGAACATAGTTGTACTGATCAATCTCCACCAAGCCACCTATAACGCTGACTTTCAGACAACCTTTGTTCAGAGTTTTCCCATCTAAACTACGTAGCATTCAGCCGTCAGCTGTCAGCCGTGAGCTAAAAGCTCACGCTTCGCGAACAGCTCAAAATAAACCTTCCGTAGCGTGGGCAAACATGATAATTTAAAGGTGGGCTTGACCCATTAAGAATTAAATTCGCCACGGGTCGCACCTAATAGTTCGAGATTAATCAGAATTTAAAGTCTGGGGAAAAGCCCTTGGCCACGCTACTTGAGATGCTTTGTGGCACAGGCTTTGGCCTTGGCCTTTCGGCCACGCTACGCGAATGGCCACGCTGTGCGAACGACGCTGAGACTTTCCCCATAAGCTGTTCGCGTAGCGTGCGCGTAGCGCATAAGCTGATAGCTGATAGCTGATAGCTGAAGGCTTGCCTTTTGCCTTCTAACAGCTCAGCGGTGAAGCGTACCATCAGGCATAATTGCCCCACTGATAAAGGTATTGCTCAAGTCAACATCACTCAGGTCTACCCCAGCTAGTTTAGCATCCTTAAGTTGTGCCCCATGGAGATTAGCACCACTTAGAGTGGCCTTGGTTAAGTCAGCACCAATTAAATTTGCCCCTAACAGGTCAGCACCTGTCAAATTAGCCCCTGCTAAGTTTGCCTGACTCAGGTTTGCCCCCCAAAGGTCAGCTTGACTGAGATTAGCCCCACTTAGGTCAGCTTGACTAAGGTCAACTCCTCCTAAGTTGACTCCACTCAAATCTTTCCCTGACAGGGAAGCAACAGGCACAATGCAATATGCTCCCAACTTACTAGGGTCAAACCCTTCCGGAAATTGAGTAGTTTGGTTATAGAGCGATCGCTCAAATTTAGCATCTTCGAGATTAGCACAGCGCAGATCTGCACCAAGCAAATTTACCTTACTCAAGTTAGCTCCCCCGAGATCAGTCCCACTTAACTCTTGATCTGAAAATGATACACCGGGGGCAATTAAGTAGGCTCCGTGTTGGCTGGGGTCAAACCCTTCCGGAAATCGAGTGGCTTCATCGTAGAGCGCTCCGAGCAAATTGACTCCTTCGAGATTAACCGAGAAAAGATCTGCCCCGAACAGGCTGACTTTGCTCAAATCTGCCCTACTCAAGTCAGCTCCTCTGAGGTCAGCCCTCTGAAGATTTAGCCCAAACAGAGACACATCCGGAGCAATGAGATATGCGCCATGGGCTGTGGGGTCAAAATCTTCAGGAAATTGAGTCTGTTGGTTATAAATTGCTCCTTTGAGGTTAACCCCTTCGAGATTAGTGGCCGACAGATCTACTCCAAACAAGTTAACTCTCCTTAAATCTGCTCCCCTGAAATCCGCGCCACTAATTAGGCTCAACCATAAGTCCGCTCCCCGCAAATCCGCTTCCTGTAGATCGGCTTCTCGTAGATCCGCTTCCCAGAATTGAACTCCTCTTAAATTGGCTTTCCTTAAATTAGCTCTAAGCAAAGATATACCAAAAAAGTGACCCTGACTCAGGTCAACTTGGGATAAGTCTGCTTCGCTTAAGTCCACGCCACTGAGGTTTGACTGACTCAGGTTAGCCATTGGTAGAGATACACCAGGAGCAATTAAATGTGCTCCTGCCTTCACTGGGTCAAAATCTTCAGGAAACTGAGTGGTTTCGTCGTAGAGTATACCGCTCAGGGTTGCATTTAGAAGCTTAGCACCCTTCAGGTTTGCCCCCATCAGATTGGAGCGGCTCAAATTAGCTCCTGTTAGGTCAACATCCTGTAAGTCAGCCCCAATCAAGCAAGCACGGGTTAGATTAGCTTGTTTGAGATCAGCGCCTTTGAGGTTAGTTTTCCACAGGTCAGCTCTAGTCAAATTCGCACCGCTTAAATTGGTATCACTGAGATCTACCCCACTCAATTTAGCTTCTGTTAGTAAAGCCTCGGGGGCAATTAAATAAGCTCCTGCCTTGGTAGGGTCGAAATTTGGCGGAAACTGAGTGGAAAAATTGTATAGTGTAGTATGGAGGTTAGTTAAGTGTAGAATAGCTTCGCTCAAGTCTGCCTGACCCAGATTAGCACCACATAGAACAGCTTGACTTAAGTCGGCTTCCCTCAAATTAGCTCCCCAGAGATCAGCGCTACTGAGATTAGTGCCAGTAAGAATTGCTTGACTCAGGTCGGCTCGCCATAAAACTACCCGTTCCAGATTTACCTGGCTGAGGTTGACTTGACTTAAGTCAGCTCCACTAAAATCTCTTTCCCCAAGAGAATATTGTGACTGAATGTCCTCAGTATTCATATTGTTTACGATAGTTTAAATTTAAAAATATTCCAAATTAATTATTAGATAATACCTCCTGTTCCCAATTCCAAATTACATAGCCTTTATCGATATGAGTAATTACTATTTTATCCAGCTGATCAGCTACCTTAGACAAGATAGCGATCAGTTGTTCTTGGGTTTTTTCTAATCGTAAAAAACTGTAGTATTGACCATCAACGTTAATGGCTAATAAGCGTCTGCTTAAATGAGGTACGTTAATCCAGCAGATTTGGTAATCCTGACGGGATTTAATAATATGACTGGAGGATAATTCCAAATCCTGAAGGAGAGCAAGAGCAGGAACAGGGGAAGCTCCGAGTTGAACTGAATTATTGTTTTGGGATTCAGGGTAAAACTTGAGTTGGTTGGCATTTACAGCCATCCCTCTAGTTTGAGCTACTCTATTCCGTTTAAACTGAATAACTTTATTGGTTGCAACAACACCATAGGGTTGTTCAACAGCAAACGATTGAGTGTTAGGAGGAGTTAGTGCTCGACCTCTGACCCAATCATCGGTCTGGGTAAGAGCTATTGCTGAAACATCTGGTTGGTATTCTGGAACATCTGGTTCATCCTCTGGTTCGGATTCGGCTTGGTTGAGGGATTGGATCTGCTGGAGGAGTTGTCTGTTGTTTTCTCTGACTGATGCTTGGTATTTTTGCCATTGCCTTCCCACTTCAACAGTGCCAAGACCAGCTAACACACTCACTAGGATGGCAACGCCAAGATAAGGAATTGCTAAATCCTTATGGTCTTCATGGAAGATAGGTTTAAGTTCGACGTTGAAAAACGGTTTAACTTCAACAACGATTGGTTTTGATTTGTTGAAAACAAACGGTAAGGTCAAACTAGAAAATATCGTGCTGGAGATAACTACAGCTGGTAGTAAGAGATTAATTAAGGGGTAATTGGTCATCTTTAACCGCTGCAAGCAAGAAATTGGGTAAAGCGATGCAGAGGTGCGA
Organism: Moorena sp. SIO4E2; assembly: GCF_010671945.1. Classification (NCBI taxonomy): domain Bacteria; kingdom Bacillati; phylum Cyanobacteriota; class Cyanophyceae; order Coleofasciculales; family Coleofasciculaceae; genus Moorena; species Moorena sp. SIO4E2. The sequence continues at coordinate 21,339 of NZ_JAAHIE010000043.1, read as the reverse complement.
CCCGTGGCGAATTTAATTACGGGTCAAGCGCACCTAAGCGGTCTTGGGAGAAACCCCTACTCGCGCTTTGCATCAATAAGTGATCTGTTAAATTGCGGTAGTCTTGCTGCTTACTGAAGAGGGCGGCTTTGTTGCTAGCAAATCGCCTCAAAGCAGGTGATTTAATCGGGATATAATCATAAAATGCATATTATATCATTTAATCCCAATTAAAGTATGTAGGGTCTGACCCCCAATTTATTTTAGCAGCGGTCTCGTATAATATGTCAATTTAATTGACAATTTAATATATCTTAATATATGAAGCACCACCACCTGCCTAAGGGCGAGGTGGTGGTATCCAAGTAGGACACTCTTCTCGATAGAGACAGCTACCCGTATACTCGGAAACCGCGCTTCTCGGTGAACAGCAGGGACTTTTGCCATACTGAACCTCGTTCTCATTTCCGGCTAGAGCCTATAGAAACAAATTCTGTATTTGGTTATGTATCGTTATTTGGCGCAAGCTCCCTACTTTTCTAATCGGGCGACACCAAGACTTAAGAGTTACGAACTTGGCTACATCGGTCTTATATCTACCCTTAATTCCCAGCTTTCTTGGTCTGGAGGGTAATAGTGCCAAAGTAGTTAAGCAAATTATACCACAAATGCCAACCCACTTCCCTTGCGCCCTAACCACCACTTGCTATCGCGAAGATGGTGGAATGCGGGCTGATTGTCCGTTCAATTCCAGAGCAAGAGTAGTCAGCTTACGCCCTACGCACATGCTGCTCTTGCCAGCACTGACCAGGGCATTGCTGACTATCGTTTGGGATACCAAGTAGAGTTGGGTCAGTTACCAATTACCCATGACCCATGACCAATTACCGATTACCCTGAATCATTCCACAATTGGGCAACGCTTCATTTCGCTCTAATTCTTTGCAAAACAGTAATGCCTAACAGCAAAATGATACCCCCTGTCGTGGCATAGATCACCCTAGGAGTCATATCTTGTAGTTTCATCGCTAGCCAGTTAGACACTAAGGTAATGCCCCAAAGGATAAGGGCAACATAGCGCTGGGAAAAACCAAAGGCTAACAAGCGGTGATGTAGGTGGTCTTTACCTGGGGTAGTTAGAGGGTTTTTACCATTGATCAACCGTCGCACAAATACCTGAGTAGTATCTAGAACTGGCAATAGCAAAAATACTACTGGGGGGACTAGGGCAAATACCGTAGTCACTTTCAAAGACCCTAAAATGCTGCTGGCAGCTAGTACATAGCCGAAAAAGTACGCACCTGCATCTCCCATAATAATGTGGGAAGGATGGAAGTTATGGCGCAAAAATCCCAGAGCTGACCCCCCTAGGGCTGCCAGAAGCAACGTTGCTGCGGCACGACTGGGAAACTGAGCTGAAACCGCTAACAGGCTCATAGCAGTAATAAAGCTGACGCCTGCCGCTAAACCATCCATCCCATCCATAAGGTTAATGGCATTAGTAATACCCACAACCCATAGAACCGTAAGTAACATGGAGAGTTGGACATCAATCGGAGTCCCAAAGGTGGCTTTAATCCCTGCACCACTAGCCACTAACAACAGGGCAGCAATAATTTGAACCGACAAGCGTACATAGGCAGGCAAACCAAATTGATCATCAATAAAGCCTACCAGTACCAGAACCGAGCCCCCCAGGAGAATAGTCAGAACTTGAGCTAACACCCCTTCAATGACAATCGGTCTGAGGAGGGTAGCTAGTACCAGTGCAGCTACCACTCCGGTATAGATAGCTAAGCCTCCTGCATTGGGTAAGGGTTCTTGGTTAAGCCGCCGAGCATTGGGTTGGTCAGCCCAACCAACCTCCAAGGCAAATGAGCGTAAAGTTGGCATCAAGCATCTAGTCACTGCCCATGCCAATCCGAAAGTTAATATGACTGCCAGCCAGCCACTTCCCCTAGGGTTGGCAATTCCGAGGGACTGTAGGAAGCTGTACACATCTATCTCCCAAGTCACGTCCACACTGCAAAATTGTAATCGCTATGGATAATATTAAGCTCATCTTGTAAATAAGGTACATGGGCAGAAGCACATCAGCAGGAAAAAGCGATTAGCACTTAGGGATTAGGTAAGCATTCAGGTCAGTTATCAGCTAATGGGCTGCGCGCACGCTACTTGAGGTGCTAGCAGGCGCTTTAACTGCACGGGGTGGGTACAGAAAAACGAGTATGGATTTTCAACCAGCCGTATCAGCACCCCCCAACTTTTTTACTACCGACTGTTGATTAGCTGACGGCTGACCGCTGATAGCACCTCAAGTAGCACCATCTGTAGCGCATATGCTTACGGGATTAGGGGTTAGGGGTTAGGATTTTCCTCCTGAACTAACTCAATGTACTGACTATCGATCAGAAATGCTCCTCTAGAAAAGCGAACACCCCAGTATCCTCCTGGACGTCGGTCGAGGATTACTCCCTCTTCCCCAACTTTAATCACATCAGGAGGTCGTAACATGGGCATTGGTTCAGCAGTTTTGACGTAGCGTGGTAATGTAATTACTCTTACGCGATCGCCAACGTTAAAGTCTTTAGACATTGGTCAGTCAAAAAAGGGGGGTTGAAGGTTAGCAGGTTGGCTGGTTGAAGGTTAACAGGTTGGCTGGTTGAAGGTTATGGGGTTGGAGGTTGAAGGTTGTTTGGTTGAATGTTATTTGGTTGAATGTTGTTCTTGCCCAGGCGTCCCTTGTAGTATAGGTTGGAGGTTGTCTGGATTAACCTTCAAGCTGTTAACCTTCAAGCTGTTAACCTTAAACCTGTCAACCTTCAACCAGCCAACCTTCAACCTTCAACCAGCCAACCTTCAACCTTCAACCAGCCAACCTGTTAACCTTGGCCAAAAGGCCACGCGATCGCGTTCAACCGGCCAACCCTAGGGTGCTTGCCAAATACGCTGGTGGTATTTTTCCAAATCTTGATAGGGGTCTGGAGTATTGTGATTATGCTGGTGAGAGTGGTGGTGGTGGTGATGCCCGTGGTGATGGTGGTGGGAGTGTCCGTTGTCAGCACCATTACCAATCGCTGCTAGGCGGAACTTACACATCTCACAATTCATCTGCACTTGCCCCAACTGAGCCTCGATTTCTCGGTCCCTGAGCACAGATAGCAGCTGAGGCTGAATTCCCATTTCTGGTAAACAGGTCAAGGGAATCTCTGGATAAAGTTTCTGCTGCTGAGCTGTGATATCAAAAATCTTTTTTACTAAAGCCCCGGTAAATAGGAAGTAAGGAAGTACTATAATATGCTTAGGTTGGTAGAGTCGGGCGCGACGGAAGCCTTCTTCTAACCGAGGATGGGTAATGCCAATAAAGCAGGTTTCCACAGTTTTATAGCCACTGCCTTCCCAGAGCATGCGAGCCATTTTGTAAACATCACCATTAGCATCAGGGTCACTGGAGCCACGACCAACAAATAGAAGTACTGTGTCCTTTTTTAAGGCTAGAGGTTGTTGTGTTGAAGGTTCTAGATGGGAACGTTCACCGTTCAACTGGCTAACGGGTAACTCTGGTTGGGGTTGGTCAAGTTTGGCAAGCCGTTGCCGCCATAAATCCAGAATTCCCGTAGTAATTCCAAAATGACGCCCGTAGTGAAATTTGACTTGGGGATATTTTGCCCTTGCCCGGTCTAACTCGTTAGTAACATCAAATTTATTGTGGCGAGCTGCAAACAGTAAAATCGGTAATACAGTCAATTCTGTATAACCCTGCTGGACACAACTCTCTACTCCTTGTTGAATAGTTGGACCAGTCAGTTCCAAAAAACAAGGCACTACTGGCCGAGAACGGTTCAAGGTTTGATAGGTGTGGGCAAAATCAAGGAAAGTCTGACGCCCATCGGGGTCTCTAGTGCCGTGACCAACCATTAATAAAGGGCGTTTTAGCGGTAGGGGAGATAGGGACAATGACTCATCTGTGACATCGATCTTCATACTTCATCCTTGATCATTCATAGCTCATACTTCTACGTCATACTTACATAATTAATTTTATAAAGGGCATTTTAGTGGTAGGCAGGTTAAGGACAATGACTCAGAGGTAACATCGATCTTGTTCCTCTGTGTAATGGCTTAATCTCTTGATTACCGACCCTTTACCTTATTGCCTTAAGGTAGGGAAAGTATCCACCAGAGTTGCCCCTATGCACCAATTTTCGAGAGCAATTCTACAGAGAAAGCAGCAAGAGCCAAAGGTTAAACGCCGATTGCATTTCTACGCTAGGGGTGAGCAGATCCCTCTAGTAGCACAGGGTGTTTGGGAGGTAGACGAAGGCCGAGTCCAGCTGAGTACCCTTTCCCCAGAAGGGGAGGAGATATGGTTGGGTTGGGCAGAGTCTTCTGCATTCTTTGGCAATTGGTTTTCTGTGCTGTCAAGTTATCAGGCAATCGCCCTAACTGATGTCCGTCTCAAATGGTATTCTTTAGCCGAAATCAACAATTCTCCCTATATAGCCCAAACTATTTTACCCCAACTAGTGCGTCGGATGCGACAGACAGAGATCCTGTTAGCAATCTCGGGTCAGCGCCGGGTTGAGGTACGCTTACAACATTTACTATTGCTTTTAAAACGGGAAGTTGGTGAGCCAGTAGCAGAGGGTATTCGGATTGGAATGCGTCTTACTCATCAGGATTTAGCTAATGGGATTGGAACGACGCGGGTTACAGTTACCCGACTGCTCAGCAAGTTCAAGAATGAGGGAGCCATTACTATTGATAGCGATCGCCACATTATCCTAAAGCACGACAGCTTTACAAATGTAGCAGATTGGTGATATTATGCTCAGATTAACAGATATCTTGGGCTGAAACTAGAAAAGCGCGGCATAAAGTAAGTTAGCTATTCGGCTGATGTGGCGTTGCAGCCCCGATTAAGTCCTCAAACCTACTCCCTAGGGGAGAGCTTCAATGTGCGCTAGTTCAGCCCATCTATCTGGAATGCTGATCACTTGTGTTCTTCAGGAGTAAGAGGCCTGTCTCTCGAAGCGATTTCAATTCCACCAGCAAACGGTCAACGACCAGCAGGATTGGTCGTAGCGTTACACGGTTGGGGTGCTAATGCTCAAGCTGTGGCATCTCTAGTGCCATTGTTAAACTTGCCCAACACCCAATTTTTAATTCCCGATGCTCCTTTTAGTCACCCTCAGGTAACTGGTGGCAGAATGTGGTACGACTTGTCAAGAGACGACTATCGGAGATTAGAAGAAAGCGAAGAGCGCTTGATCTCCTGGCTCGATTCTCTCCAAGGTTTTACAGGTATTCCCCTGTCCTCGACAATTTTGTGTGGCTTTTCTCAAGGTGGGGCAATCGCTCTAGATGTAGGGTTAACCTTACCCCTGGCAGGTTTAGCCTTATTGAGTGGCTATATGCATCGAACCCCTCAAAAGGTTGATTCATCCTTGCCGTCCATTCTAATTGTTCATGGTAGACAAGATACGGTTGTTCCTTTAACTGCTGCTAACCGGTTACGAGATTATTTGCTCAACTTGGGAGCAGCAGTGCAGTACAGAGAATTAGATATGGGTCATGAGATTTCATCAGAGCTTTTAGAATTGCTCCGGGAATTTATTATATTCAATAGATAGTGAACAGAGATGCTCAATATCCTAACTTCTGTGGAATCCCTTTAAAATAGAAAAAACATTATAAAAAACATTATAAAACATTAATTGGGCAAAACACCTCAAATAACTATGACTGTAGTTAATATACCTGTTGAAACAATTCCCATAGTGTTGAAAATTCCGACTGCACTGGATATCAATGATGACCTGTTCTTTGAATTTTGTCAGATTAACCGGGACTTACGGATTGAACGGACATCACAGGGAGAAATAATTATTATGTCCCCAACTGGGAGTGAAACAGGGGGAACAAACTTTGATCTGATCTACCATTTTGCTAAATGGGTTAAGCAGGATGGGACAGGTAAAGGTTTTGATTCATCCACTGGCTTCAAACTTCTCAATGGTGCTAACCGTTCCCCTGATGTGGCGTGGGTAAAACTGGAAAGATGGCAAAGGTTGACCAGGAAACAAAGAAGACAATTTGCGCCTATCTGCCCCGATTTTGTGATTGAGCTATGTTCCCCCAATGACCGGGTGGAAGACCTCAAAAACAAAATGGAAGAATACATAGAGAATGGGGCAAGACTGGGCTGGTTGATTGACCCTGATCATCGCCAGGTTTATATTTATCGCCCTGGTGCACTAGTTGAGCAGCTAGACAATCCTACCACTGTTAGTGGTGAATCGGTTTTACCTGGTTTTGTGCTGACGATGGCGGAAATTTGGCAAGGGTGAGTTGAGATAAATTCTATTAACTGTGTTAACTTCCCTTGTAGTCGCTCAATTGTAGTTGCTCAAACCCTTGCTCTTCAAGCTTCCCCATTCCCTCCTTGGTCTGATCAGTAATTCAGAGGCACAATAGTGGTGCTCAAACCATAACTACTGAGTAATTTCAGCACCCGATCAATATTTTCCAGGGTTGTGAACAATCCCGCTTGCATCACAGTTCTTCCTTGAAAGGAGGTCAGGAAAGAATCGGGAATTAGCGATCGCATTAAATCTTGTTGCTGCTCACTCTCAGCATTTACCAAAATCCGGTAACCCTGACTGGGTAGAGCTGAAGTAGGATTATTCCCTTGAGGTCCCCTTTGTTCCGAGTTTGATTGGGTACTTGTAGAAAACACTGGAATTGAGCTACCTGAATTGGAGCTAGCACTAGTATTTTGATTACTAGTATTTTGATTAACCGGTGTACTGATCTGACTAGACATTGACATCATAACGTTAACCTCCTCAGTCAAGGCTGCTGCCGGTGTTGGTTTTGAGCTGTCACTTGACCCATCAATCACTTCCTGTGACGGTGAAGCCGGAGTAAAACTGCTAGAATCCTCTCCTGGTTTGGCTGGAGATGTTGGTTCCTCAAAAGAGGACTGCTCTTGGTTTTGAATAACTTTCAGAGTCAGGGGTGTCAGGGGTTCAGAATGTGAACGTTGAGTCCTAGCATCAGAAGGCTGTTGGGTTTCAGAGGTTTGCTGACTCTCAGTTTGGGACCTTGCTGCTGGTCTAGAAGATTCAGTACTTGCAGAATTATTTAGTGCTGCGTCTTTGCCGATGTTATCCGTTGAGGTAGATGGCTGAGACTCCAAACTCGATGGAACGGGAAATGAAGCTGCTGAGACCTGAGCAGATGTAGGTTCCTTCTCGGCAGACGGTTGGAATGGGACGACTTGGCTGGGGGTGGTTGGATTCTCCTCAGAATTAAGCGTAGTCTTCTGTGAGTGATTAGAGTTCTCTGCCATGACAACTGCTTGGTTGTCAGAACCATCAGGTGTACTAGCTGGTTTACTAACAGCTGGTTTACTAACAGCTGGTGTTTCAACCTCCGACTCTTGAATGATATCGTTTTCAGTTTCCCCTGAATTAACCTCACTGTTAGTTTCCTCTTCTAGCTGATTACCAAAAGCGATCAGAGTAGGCTCAGACTCCTGATTGTTAATGTCAAAGCGCCTATTCCCTCGAAATTTATTGTTTAATGTATTGTTTGTTGATTCATGTGAATTTCCCCAATCCGGATTAGCTCCGACCTTGAGGACTAATCCATCCAGTTGGGAATTTTCAATCAGGTTATTCTGGAAAAATGGTTGAGCATTGCTTTCAACCACTACCCCATTTTTATTGCCAGTGATGCGATTATTAACGATATGGGCTGCAACGTTTTCGGCAATCATAATTCCTAAGTCATTATTTTCAAATACATTGTCATCCACTTGAGTGTTTGAGGTTCCGTAAATGCTGAGCCCATTGCCTTTATTGTTGTAGAAGTAGTTACTGCGAATTGTTGGTGTACTATTTCCCTCCACAGCAATCCCGCTTTTGCTATTCCCAGTTAAGGTATTGTCTTCCACTAAAACCGAACCGACTTCCAGCCACAAACCATAACCTTCTGGATTAGTATTGTTAAGGGTTACGCCAGAAATAATTGTTTGGTCAGCACCTACGATTAGGACATCATGACTAGCAGCCGTGGCACTAACAAAGGTACCACCGCCGCGAATCACCACATCGTGACCTCTAGTGCGGGGGTTGCCCTGTAGCTTGATACCGGGTTTCAGAAGTAGGGGGAAGGTTTCACCCATGTCACTGCTGTAGATACCCCTAGAGAGTACAATCACAGTATTGGCCTGGGCAGCTTGTAGCGCCTGAGTGATAGTTTTCAACGGTGAATCCTGGGTGCCATCACCGCTAGTGTCGTTTCCGGTAACTGGGTTTACAAACAAAAATTTTCTTTCTATGGTAAGATCCAGGTTCCTTACCCTATCATCCTGAGTTGATTGGGCTAAAGCTGTGGTTGCTCCTAATCCTAATGGCACCATTCTTGAAGGGATAGCTTGGCTGAAGATGCTAAAGGTTAATCCCAGCAAAATCGTTGTCACTGGTAACCCAAGATCAAAGCCTCTAGGCTGAGGTTGGTGATGGCAGTGGGAATGATTGGCCTTCGGCCACGCTAGGCGAACGGAAATAGGTAATTCTATAGTGTTAATTCTGATCAAACTCATGGCTGTTATCCGAGGGTACGATGTTGAGGAATATGACATAACAGTTTAGTTGAATGTCAAGCTTGATCGTATCCATAAACTAGGATAGTTGTAATCTATTTGTAATCATTTATCACTTGAAATGTGTCCGTTGCTAAATATTACTGACCACAGAAACAAGCTTTCCATCCACTGTTAGGATAGATAATAATGGAGTAGTTAGTAATGGATGACCAACACAGCGGCATTATGGGTCAAAAATCGGCGATTTGCCGAATTTTGGATGCAAATTTAGACCGAGCTAGAGAAGGTTTGCGAATTATTGAGGAGTGGTGCCGCTTTGGTCTCAACAGCGCCCAGATGGCTGGGGAGTGCAAGGAAATGCGCCAGGAATTAGCCCGTTGGCACAGCTCAGAAATCAGGATATTCCGAGATACCTCAGGGGATCCAGGGACTGGACTAACTCATCCCCAGGAAGAACGACGTTCCAGCATTCAGCAGCTTTTACAGGCTAATTTGTGTCGGGTGCAAGAAGCACTACGGGTGTTGGAAGAATATGGTAAGCTATACGATGCTCAGATGGGGATCGCCTTTAAGCAGATGCGCTATCGGGTTTACAGCCTAGAAAGCAATTTACTGGGATATCAGCGTCATCAGTTGCTAGAGCGATCGCATCTCTACTTGATTACATCTTTGTCAGAGCAGTGGTTTGCCAAAGTAGAGGCTGCCCTCCAAGGTGGACTAACCTTAGTACAGTACCGGGAAAAACAAGCAGATGATGGGGACAGACTGGCGGATGCTCAGAAACTGTGCCAGCTGTGCCATCACTACGGTGCTTTGTTTATTATGAATGACCGGGTAGATTTAGCTCTAGCAGTGGAGGCTGATGGGGTTCATATCGGACAACAAGATGTACCAATTTCCTTAGCACGGCAGCTACTCGGATCCCAGCGTATCATTGGTTGCTCGACTACTAACCCTGATGAACTACACCGGGCAATTGCTGAAGGAGCAGATTATATTGGTGTTGGACCGGTCTATGAAACCCCTACTAAACCGAGTAAGCCAGCCGCTGGTTTGGATTATGTCAAGTATGCTAAAGAGCATGCTACAATTCCATGGTTTGCAATTGGGGGAATTGATCCAAACAATTTAAACTATGTCTTGGATGCCGGAGCTCAACGAGTGGCAGTTGTCCGGGGGATCATGGAGGCGGAACAACCAACTCTAGTGACTCAATATTTCCTGTCCCAGCTCAAACGAGAGCACACTCTTCGATCTCTTGAAGCTGGGGTTTCTAAACCCTAATGTCAGAAAACTTGATAATAGTTAGACATGTTAGGTAATAAGTAATGGTTACTAATTTTTAATAGCTTGGTGGTGAATATTAGCTGATGATGTCTAACAACACAACTCAAATTACCCTTGAAGTTAATGGTGAATCCCGTACCTGCTCTTGTGACACTAAACTACCCCAGCTATTAGAACAGCTAGGCTTAAATCCGCGCCTGGTGGCAGTAGAATATAATGGTGAAATTCTCCATCGGCAGTTTTGGAACCAGACTCAAATGCAGGAGGGAGACCAGCTCGAAATTGTCACGATTGTTGGCGGTGGTTGACTTCTCGGAGCCATTTGAAAATCTCCCCATCAATCTTCTTGATGATGGGTTTCCAATCGGACTTGATATCACTAAAGCCAACAGTCAAAAACAATCAAACACAAATTAACTCAGGAGTTAACGAGTAGGGGAGTTTGAGGGGACGAAATTAGCTTGACATGTTACTGTGATATATATATAATAGTAACAAAGGTCGATAAAAGAGGTTAGCGCAGTGAAACATAAAGCCGTCAAACTCAGGATTTATCCCACTCAAGAACAGGTTCATATATTAGCCCAACATTTTGGGTGTGCTCGCTGGTGGTGGAACTATGCACTAAATCAGTGTATAGAAACCTACAAGGAAACTGGCAAAGGCTTGAAACAATCTGCACTTAACTCTATGCTGCCGAAACTCAAAAAAGAGAAAGAAACTGAATGGCTAAAAGATTGCTACTCTCAGGTTTTACAATCTGTGAGTCTCAATCTCAGTCGTGCATATCAAAACTTTTTTGTTCGCGTAGCGTGGCCTACGGCCAAGGTAGAGCGAAATATCCTAGATTCAAGTCATATCATCACCGTCAGTCAATCCAGTACCCCCAAAAAGTCAAACAAGTGGGCGACTGTCTTAAATTTCCTGGAAAGTTGGGAGTTGTTAAAGCAGTAATTCACCGACCACTAGATGGGGAAATCAAAACTGTAACGGTTAGCAAGACTCCTTCTGGGAAGTACTATGCTTCTGTGCTAATGGAGTATGAGTTGGGTGATGCCAAGCCATCTACAGATGGGAAGGTAATCGGTATTGACTTGGGCATTAAGGATTTTGCGATTACCTATGATGGAGAAAAGACTTCTAAGTTTAGCAATCCAAAACACCTAGCTAAATACGAAAAGAAACTAGCTAAAAAGCAACGTATTGCTGCCCGTAAGAAAAAGGGTAGTAACAGGCGCATAAAAGCCAGAAAGATTTTAGCTAAGGTATACGAACAGATTGGAAATGTCCGTCAAGACTACCTCCATAAGCTATCTAGAAAGATAGTTGACAACAACCAAGTAGTGGTAGTCGAAAATCTAAATGTCAAGGGCATGGTTCGTAACCATAAACTAGCTAAAGCAATTTCTGATCTAGGTTGGGGAACTTTTGTCAACTTTCTTTCCTATAAATGTGAAAAAGAAGGAAAAGTGTTGGTTGAGATAAACAGGTGGTTCCCCAGCTCCAAGACCTGCTCTAATTGTCATTACCGCATCAAGGAGTTGCCGCTAGACGTAAGGACTTGGGTTTGTCCAAGTTGTGGAACTCACCACGATAGAGATGGTAATGCAGCTAAAAATATTAGAGCAGAAGGGATCAGAGTGCTATCCTCCTCTGGGACAGGGGAGGTAAACGCCAGTGGAGAAGAAGTAAGACCAAGACGCGGACGTCCGTCCAAATTGAGGCATTCTTCCGTGAAGCTGGAAGCCCCGACCTCAAAGAAGTAGGTCGGGGTAGTTCACACCTAGATTTTTGCATAACTGTCGAATCTCCTCTTCATAGATAGGGTTCATCACAATAACCAGATCAGGTTGGTAATCCTGGAGAAACTCTGGTGGCACAATTTCTTGTCCCGTTCCAGCAACGTACTTCCCCTGTTTGCGGGGATTGAGATCTACGATGTAATCAATCACATCTTGGCACTTGAGCAGATTCAAAAAAGTAACCCCTTTCGAGCCAGCACCCCATGCTACGGCTTTTTTCCCAGTTTGAGCGATGGTTGTCAGTTTGTGCTGCCAGCTTTCTAACTTCTCCTGAAACCTAGCGGTAAAGCTGGCAATATCGCGAGCCAATACCTCGATTTCATCCGGTTTTCCATAGCTGTTCGGGATTTCCCCATGGACTGGCTTTGCTTCCAGGCAAAGGAACTGACCACCAAACGCCTCCTTGATTTCACTAACTTGAAACCCAGCATTGACAAAAGCTTGCCCTAGAGAAGAGGGGGCGAAATAGCAGCAGTGTTCATAGATAATGTCCCACACCGCTAGATGGCGAAAGGTATCTAAGGCGTTGGGGACTTCAAAGAAAACAATGGTATTAAGGCGAGAACCGATCGCCTGTCGTAGTGGCTTGAGCAAATCTGCGGGATTGGAAATGTGTTCTAGGGTGTGCCGACAACAAATTAGATCCGCTTGATACTCTTGGTAGAGCTGTGAATAGAAATCTTGAACAAACTTGACTTGAGTCTGGAGTTGTTGATGCTCTGACCTAGGAACATAGCTCGGGTCAAAACCTACTCCTCGGTTATTACCTAGTTCACACAGGCAAAGGAGAAAATCCCCTTTGCCACAACCAATTTCAATAATTTCTTTATTGTAGAGATTGTGGCGCTTCAGCAATCCAGCGGCAAGGGATTGGGCATAGTCTTGAAATCGGGGAGAGTAGTGTAAGGAGTTTTCATAGTCCTGGCAATAACCCAATTTAGTAGGGTCAAAGGCTAGGTTGCTAATAAAACCACAGCTAGGACAGAACCCTAGTTTGATATCTCCCTTGGAACAGTTTTGAGCAGTTGGACGCGATCGCCACAGCAGATTACAGTACACTGGCACCGCCAACATCTCAAAAAACACCTCTAAATCGGCAGAGGCACATACAGGACAGTTGTGGTTAGATAACGTGTTCATTTAAAGTTTTAACTCCATTAGACTAGTACAGGGAAAGTACAAATAATCAGCTATCAGCCGTCAGCTGATAGCTGACGGCTGATAGCTTTTAAGGAAACTTGGGTCAGATCATCCTTTCGAGAGTTTTCAGTGTCGGGATTTCACTAGCGATCGCATTACCAATCTCCAAAGAAGCCGTCGCACCAGGAGAGGGAGCGTTACAAACATGCATTGCTTTAGGACTATTGACAATTAAAAAATCATCCACCAGCTTGCCATCATTTTTCAAGGCTTGAGCTCTGACCCCAGCATGGGTGGGAACTAAGTCATCTGCTTGGATTTCAGGAATCAGCCGTTGCAAACTCTTAACAAAGGCAGCTTTACTGAAGGAGCGGATGATTTCCTGAATTCCTGCGTCTCCATGTTTGACAGCTAGTTTCCAGAAACCGGGATAGCTCATGACCTCCACAAAATCTCGCAAGTCAAAATCAGTCTTTCGATAGCCTTCCCGCTTGAAACTAAGTACAGCATTGGGTCCAGCATGGACACTGCCATCAATCATGTGGGTGAAATGAACCCCTAGGAAAGGAAAATTCGGATTAGGAACTGGATAAATTAGGTGCTTGACTAGGTAGCGTTTCTCTGGCTTGAGTTCATAGTACTCACCCCGGAAAGGAACGATTTTAGCTGGAGGCTCAGCATCACCCAACTTAGCAATGCGATCGCTATGTAGTCCAGCACAGTTGATCACAAACCGAGTGGGATAGTTACCATTGTTGGTTTCCAGTACTAAACCATCCCCAGTTTCCAGGATTTTTTCAACCTTACTATTGAGACGTAAATCCCCTCCCTGGAGACTCACCAGTTCAACGTATTTTTCACAGACCTGCTTGTAGTTTACAATCCCAGTCGAATAAACTCGAATTCCAGCTAAACAACGAACATGGGGTTCAATTTCCTTAACCTTTTCACCAGTAATCTTGGCAATCTCTATACCATTTTCCAAACCCCTTTGGTAAAGAGTATCCAGTAATGGTAGTTCTTCTGGTTCAGTTGCTACAATCACTTTGCCACAGATGTCATAATCAATGCCATGCTTTTGGCAGAATGCCACCATCGAGCGGTTTCCTTCATAACAAAACCTAGCCTTGAAACTCCCTGGTTTGTAGTAGATTCCAGAATGAATCACACCACTGTTATTGCCAGTTTGGTGAGCAGCCCAACTGCTCTCTTTTTCCAGTACCATAATTTTGGCATCTGGATAACGTTGACCCAATGCCATGGCTGTGGATAAGCCAATGATTCCTCCTCCAATAATCGCCAAGTCGTACATGGTTATTTTTATTACTGAAATTATTCAGGTTAATTTTTAAAGTTGAATGTTGAATGTTGAATGTTGAATGTTGAATGTTAAAAGTTATAAGTTAACCGTATCCCTTAGAAAGGGATAATAAGGGGTAATATATTTTTTTGTATGGTGAGGTACACCTTAAAGCTGAAAAGCTTGTTAATTGAGACTTCTGGTCTAGCTCATTGGAGTATAAACCGCTATAAACAATTAATTAATCCTCAAAAAGTTTGGGTAAGCCTATTCACTTTCCATACTTTTTTGTACCAGAAAACCTATTATAATATTTGCCATTTTGGCCTGAAGGGGCGACCAAAAAAGAAAAAATCACAAATGACAAACACTCTTTTACCTGCAAGTATGCAAGCCTTCCGTTATTGCTAAACTTTGCTGGGTGCTTTCTGTTTGTCTTTAGCCTGATACTCCCGGCAAATCTCCTCAGTTGCGTCAGTCGAGCAGTTATCTGAAATGATCAACTCGAAATCCTCAAAGGTCTGAGCCAAAATTGAATCTAATGCTTCTCTGAGGAATTCTTCGCCGTTGTAGACTGGTAATCCAATGCTTAAGCGGGGTTGATCAGCACTCATTTGAACATTTTTAACATAAAAATATTTGCTTAACGTATGTAAGTATTCAGCTATCAGCGTGTTGCGTATCAGCTATCAGCTGATAGCTGACGGCTGAATGCTTACCTCATAACTAATGACTGATATTTATAGAGATATAACCTCTGTACTTACTCCCATTTTATCCAACATTTGCTGAATTTCATCACAATATATGGAATTCATGACAATCACCTGATCAGGTTTGTATTCCTTCAAAAACTCTGGTGCCATAATTTTTTTACCAACACCAGGGATAAATTTCCCATGACGATGAGGATTAATGTCCACCACGTATTCAATTTTGTCTGTGGTATCAAGAGTGGTTAGAAAAGCCACACATTTGGAACCCGAACCCCAAACTACAACACGCTTGCCTTGAGCATGCATCTGCTCTAAGTGCTGCCTGCAATTCTCCAGCTTCTTGCTAATCTCGTTGGTGAAGTTTTTGACATGCTGAGTAACTTCCTCAAGACTTTCTTCCAGAGGATGTACTTTGTCAGATGCAATAGTGACAGGTTTGGTTTCAATTAACAGATATTGTTCACCATAAGCTCGATACAGGTCAGTCACTTCAAAACCACAGTCACGGAATAATCGCGCTAGGGATCCAGGGGTAAAATAGGAGCAGTGTTCGTAGTAAATGTCTTCAAAGGCTAAGTCTTTCAGTACTCGTATGGTATCCGGGATCTCAAAGACCACAACGGTATTGAGGCGATCGCCAATGGAGCGGCGCACGGTACTAATAAACTCAGCAGTAGGATAAATATGCTCCAGGGTATGGCGACAACAGATAAAATCACCTACATACTCAGCATAGCGCTCTGAGTAATAGTCTTGAATAAAGGTGACCCGGTCAGCGGCTTCACTATGGACTCGTCCTACTACAGCAGACGGGTCAATACCAACACCGCGATTGTTACCTAATTCGCACAGCAGCAAGAGGAAATCTCCTTTGCTACAACCAATCTCTATAATGTCTTTGTTATGAAGGTCGTATTTGTCGATCAGATGATTGGCTAGATCAAGGGCAAACTGATTGAAGGTTGGGGAAAAACTCTGTTGGTCTTCATAATTGGGAGCGTAAGCTGACCACCTGGGATCAAAGGAAACATTAGTGATGAAGCCGCAATCTTCACAAAATCCCAAAACCACATCACCGCAAGGGAAGTCTAGGGCTTCTTCCTCGGTTGACATCATTAAGCAACTGTGAACTGGTACGTTGTGTACTTCATAAAATAAGGACAATCCTTGGTTTCCACAGTTGGGACAAATATGTTCTGATAATGAAATCGGTTGTGTGTGAGCAAAATTTTTGGACAATGCTTGTTGTATCATTTTGAGTGACTTTTTTATAATTTAAATGTGCTGTCATTAGGACTGGCTATACTAGTCGATTCTGTAAGCTCAATAAAAAAAAAATTTTTTGTCTTTACTATTTTGCGATCGCATATAGCAATTCTCTATGCCATGAGGTACAAAGATATCCCCCTAAATCCCCCTTATCAAGGGGGACTTTGAGGTTGAGAAGCGTACCTCATAAATCCTAGAAACGCTATAATTCAGGCGTTGCTGAATTAAGGAATGAATGCGCGATCATTTGGTTTTATTGAAGCCCCCTAAATCCCCCAATTCTGGGGGACTTTGATAGTTTTGTTCCCCCCAAGCGAGCAATCCCTCGCTTGGGGGGCTAGGGGGGCAAAACCATACCCAGAATCAGCAACGCCATAATTCAAGCTTACGATCGCCAACACCAACGTTATCAAAACCTATAATTAGCAAAGCATTGACTTGATAGTAAGCATTTGTAACTAGATCAGTTACAAATTACACACCATCTTAACTGTTCACCAATGGTAGTTCTAAAGATCACCCAGATACTTTACGTTTTCTCCAACAGCGAGCTCAATCAGATCCCTATTAGCGTGTGCGAGCAGCAGTTATGACAGAATTAATCTGTGGTTGGAAAAATGAACCTGGGATGTTTTAGGGATGTTTTAATTTTTATGCGATCGCGTAGCGTGACCTAGGGTCAATCGCACAAGCGCGGAAGCTTCGCTTCATCGCGTAGCGTGACCTTTCGGGCTTTGCCCAACGCTTCGCGAACGGTCAATCGCACAAGCGCAGAAGCTTCGCTTCATCGCGTAGCGGCTCTTTCAGAGGATCGCGCTGATCGCTACTCCCTACTCTCTTGCTTGACCGTCAACCATAAACTCTAAACAATCTTTGGTTGTGGAATCGGAATAATAAATTTACCTCCTTGTTGTCGATACTCTTCCTGTTGCTGCAAAATCTCATCAGCAAAATTCCAAGCTAGCAGCAAGACATAATCTGGTTTATCCTCTAACAGTTTTGATGGTGGGAAAATCGGTAAATGATTAATGCCCATGTAGCGACCATGTTTGAATGGATTTAAATCCACTACATAATCCACCAGGGTTTTATTAATCCCAAAATAACTGAGCAGAGTAGTTGCTTTAGCTGCTGCTCCATAGGCTGCTACCTTTTTACCCTTTTTTTTCAAATCCCAGAGGATATCCAGTAAAGAAAGCTTAATTTCCTGGACACGATTAGCAAAATCACGGTAGTAATCAATACGGTCAACTCCCCGCGCTACTTCTTCTGCTAATAGAGATTTTACGGATTCCTTAACCTGTTCCTTAGGCTCCACAAATAGGCGTAACGAACCCCCATGGATTGGAGTACGTTGGATGTCATTTAGGAATAAACCATGTTTCCTAAACAACCGATCCAAAGCAGTTACTGAAAAATAGCATAAGTGCTGATGGTAGATAGTGTCAAATTCACAGTGATCTACCAAGTCAACCACATAGGGTACTTCAATCACAGCTACACCAGTCTCTTTCAGCAGAACCCCAATTCCTGCTACAAAGCCATTCAGATCTGGCACATGAGCCAAGACATTGTTAGCAAGAAAAACATCAGCTTTCCGTCCTTCAGAGTGTAGCTCTATTGCCAAATCTTTCGTAAAGAATGTACAAAGAGTAGGAATACCTGCTTTTTGGGCAGCTTCTGCAGGTCCAGAGGCTGGGTCAATTCCCAGCACTGTAATTCCTTTTTCAAGAAAGTTCTTGAGCATATAGCCATCATTACTAGCTGCTTCAATTACTAGACTGTTGCTGTTGAGTTGTCTTGATTCAATGATGGCTTTGGCACTATCTCCAAAGTGTTTTAGTAACGATTTTGATACAGAAGAAAAATAGGGGTAGTCTCGACAAAATAGGATTTCGGGCGGGACACTTTCGGTGATTTGGACTAAACCACTGCTAGGAGAAAACGCCAGATCCAATGGCGCAGTATATTCAGGTTTATCTAGCTGGTCTTTAGTAAGTAATCCATCAGCTAATGGGGTGTAACCGAAGGAAATAATTAACTCTAAGTCATCAGTGCTGTTAGCACGACAAATAGGCATGGAATTATACATTATTAGTTTAATAATATCACTGTTAATTGTTGACTGTAAACGGTTGGCAATTAACTGTTAACCATCAACAAAAAAAATATCCAGAACCATAGGCAAGTTAACTGTTTGTTAAATTTAACTAATTCTCCAGAGTGCCTGCAACCAGTGTTTCTGGCCTTTTGGTAATTGGTAATTGGCAATTAGAGTAGGATTACCGATTACCGATTACCAATGACCCAACAACTCCTAAACACTCATGGCTTGTATTTGAGGAGATCTAGGTAGCTCCGTACGCCAACGCAGGGTTTGATCTAATCTTCCAGTGCTAAGTAATTGTTTGATGTGAGCGATACGCTGATACCTCGGTCCCTCAAACTCTTCCAAGGTTAAGCCTACGGTTTGATAAGCCTGGTAGAGTTCTTGAGCTCCCCGAGGGGCATTCCATTGGGGTTTGAATTCGGGTAATGTCCGAATAATCTTACTACAATCAACGCGATAACAGCGCTTATCGGGTCCAGCATCTTTAGCGTATTCAATTTCGCAGCCTGGGACTGTTTCTTTGACAATTTCCGCTAACTCTCGAATGCGATAGTTGTCCTCATTCCGTCCGACATTAAACCCTTGATTGTGTACCAGCTCACGAGGTGCTTCCAACACCGCAATAAATGCTTGGGAAATATCTTCAATATGGACAATGGGACGCCAAGGGGTGCCATCGCTCTTGATATACACTTGACCCGTGGTAAATGCCCAAGCCACCAAGTTATTGAGTACTAGATCAAAGCGCAGACGGCGGGAAACACCGTAAGCCGTGGCATTGCGCAGAAAGATAGGACTAAAGTTATCGTCCGCTAACTGAGTAACATCTTGCTCGACACGAACTTTAGAAATGCCGTAAGGAGTGACGGGGTTGAAGGATGATTCCTCAGTCAACCAATCATCACCACCAGCGCCATAGTTACTACAGGAGGATGAGAATACGAAGCGCTCGATGCCTGCGGCTTTGGCTAACTTAGCCAAATGAACTGAAGCAGCATGATTGATCTCATAGGTTAAGTCAGGATTGAGATTCCCCAGAGGATCGTTGGAAAGCCCTGCTAAGTGGATTAGAGCATCAAATCCTTCCAGTTCTGTTGCCGTAACGTCACGGATATCCTTTTTTAGCTCTGGAATTTTTCGAATTCCTTCACCAAAGGTACTCTGTTCAAATAAGTCGCTATCAAGACCAAATACATCATACCCTTGAGCTAGTAGCATTGGCACCATGACTGTGCCGATGTAGCCCTTGTGACCAGTTACTAATACTCGCATTATTTTCCTCCCAAATTTTCCAAGGTGCATTGCCACTGTTCCACAGACGTTCTAACCTGCGCTTGTCGCGCAAGGTGTCCATGCATTGCCAGAATGAAGTGTGGTGATAGGCCATCAGTTGCCCATCTTTGGCGAGTCGCTCCAGTGGCGCTTTTTCCCACTGGGTGTCATCACCGTCGATATAATCAAAAACTCCCGGCTCTAAAACAAAGAAAGCACCGTTGATCCAGCCTTCTCGGGTTTGAGGCTTTTCAGAGAATTCCGTAATCTGGTTTCCATCTAGTTCTAAGTAACCAAAACGTGCAGGTGGACGTACTGCAGTTAAGGTAGCTAATTTGCCATGGGAACGATGGAATTCCAGGAGCGCATTTAAATTGACATCAGAAACCCCATCTCCCCAAGTGAGCATAAATGTCTGATTGCCTACATAGGGAGCGAGCCGTTTGATCCGACCGCCTGTATTGGTGTAAATACCAGTATCGATTAAATCAACTGTCCAATCCGGTGCTCCACCACCGTGCTGGATGACTTTGCCATTGTTAAGGTTGACCGTTAAGTTACTATTAAGTGAACTATAGTCCACCATGTATTTTTTAATGACTTCTGCCTTATAGCCGAGGGCAATCACAAAATCTTGGAAGCCATAATGGTAATAATGCATCATGATATGCCAGAGGATTGGTCGCCCTCCGATTGCTACCATTGGCTTTGGTTTTGTGTCGGTTTCTTCTGCTAGACGAGTACCGAGACCCCCGGCAAGAATTGCTACTTTCATATGACTGTTGAGACCAAAATTACTAACAACAAAATTACTAACAGGTTTTACTTAAACTCAATCATATAGTTATGAATTAATTCATCAATAAACCTATCGATGTATCCTATCAAATTCGGTTGACTAATGATCATAATTCCTGAGCGGGTAATTGGCAATTGGTAATTAGTAATTGTTAGTTGGTAGTTAGTAATTCAGAATTGCTAGTTGATGATTACCCATCACCCATTACTCATTACATTACTCATTACCAAAAATTCAGGGACTATTGGCAAAGTAATTAACCGGACTTGATATCATTCAGTATTTTTCATTATAACCAATTTCTACTTAGATCTGTTGCCAGATTGGCTTGAATTAAATTGGCTCTCCTAGAGTGGCTATGATAAATTAGTACAAAATAATCGCCATACCCCTTGCTTAGTAAGCTCTTGAGTAATTTAAAAATGCAATTTTAATAAAAATGTATTTTTAGTTTATTGAATCCCTTGCTATTTAAGGGGTTAAGGTCATTTAAAATACTAATTTACTATAATAAGTCTAGGAGAGCCATTAAATTTAACAAAAATTAATTAATTAAATATTAAAGATTGTGATTTTTTTGACATAAAGTGGTAGGTGAAAAATGCTAAAAACACGATTAACTAAGAACCGGTAGCGCTGGATGATCAGTAAAGGCTTGGCAGTACTGCTCCGAAAAGCGTTATTTTTTATACATCTACCGCGTAAATACCAATCCCAAAGACTTAAAAATTTAGTAGGCATTCGTCCGCACCTAGCCAAGCTCACGCTCTTCTCCCTAACCCTGTGCAGCCTACTATTGGTGATCGGCTTACCTGCTAGCTTTTCCAGCTTGGTCAGTTCTTCAGTAGCAGCGAATCCCCTCTATCCTTTGGATGCGAACATGGTGAATGTGCGGGATTACGGTGTCAAAGGTGATGGTATGACTGATGACACAGCCGCCATTCGCCTAGCAGTTCAGGATAATCTCACGAAACATCGCACCCTGTTGTTTCCAACAGGAAGCTATTTGGTCAGTGATTCAATGGAGTCGAAGAATCAGAAGGGTGTGTTT